>JBPCWM010000220.1:0-45082 GCA_051009515.1 Rhizobiaceae bacterium
CCATTGCCGCATCCAAGGTCACAATAGGTGAAGGGTTCATTCAAGGAGGGCATTCTGAAGCCGTTGAGCCGGGCTATGAATGACATCAAAAGCGGGTTCTGATATTCGAAGTAGCTCCAGGTATAGGGCGCGTCCACATCCTTGTCCCCATTTGGATGGTTGACAGTGATTGATCCGTCTGAATTCTTCGACATGGTGTAGTCACTAAACCAACCGTCATAGTTGATTTGATCATATCCACCACCGGCATCGTAGGTATCGTCACCGGTCGTTCCATGCCAGACGTCATCAGCATCGGAGCCATAAAGATGGTCGTCACCTGATGTGCCCCAAGGATCGTGCGGAGGCTTGTCTGGTCCACCATTGGACCCTTTGCCTGAGCCTTTGCCAGAACCTTTACCGGAGCCTTTGCCTGAACCCTTGCCGGACCCTTTACCGGACCCTTTGCCTGAGCCTGAACCGGAGTCCTTGTCCCAGCCGTAGTGGTCATTGGATTTTCCACCCGACCCACTTCCGGATCCTTTACCAGAACCCTTGCCAGAGCCTTTGCCGGACCCTTTGCCGGATCCTTTGCCTGAACCCTTGCCTGAGCCTTTGCCTGAGCCTGAACCGGAGTCTTTGTCCCAGCCGTAGTGGTCATTGGATTTTCCACCCGATCCACTTCCGGACCCTTTACCTGAGCCCTTGCCGGATCCTTTACCGGAACCTTTGCCTGAGCCTGAGCCCTTACCAGAGCCTGAGCCGCTGCCAGAACCGCCGCCGCCTTTCCAGTCACTCCAGTCGTACCAATCGTAATTACTATTCACCATGACAGATCTCCTTCATCTTCCGGCGATCCATAGTAAATATAAAATGCACGTATATTCGGACTATAATTTACTATTAATAATAAGTACAATTGAATAAAATTTTAATAAAATTTTCTAGCTTGATTTACCGCATGTGAATTTTTTGGCTAGTGATACCGGTGCTAAATCTGGATTTGGGCGAGTTCCGTATTCGGTAACCATTTTACAAGGTGATATTTTGATTAACTCGTTTTGGCTTGGTTTGAACGAGCGGAAGTTCTGACCTTTTGATAATGCATGCACAAATATGATGTTGTCTTGGGAGCGTAGGTAGGCGAATATTTGGCTGTTTGGGGTGTTCGCTAGTGCTAAAATTTAGCGGTGGTTTGGGGGTTACATGCAGAGGCGCGCAGTGGCAAACTCTCGACCTTGATTCATCCGACGGGAATTAAAACCATGTCCGCAAAGCGCATTCGTGCTGCTCTCCTTCGTCCACCCAAGCGACCCCTCGAAGGTGGTGTCGACATGCCAGGGTCCAAGTCGGTAACCAACCGGGCTTTGCTGGTGGCAGCTCTGGCCCCGGGCACAAGCACGTTGACCGGAGCTCTTATTAGCGACGACACCCAACACATGATGACTGCCCTTCGAGCCATGGGTGTGATTATTGAGCAGCCTCGGGAAACCACGATGGTGGTGACCGCAAGTGGAATATTGAAGGAGCCGCAGGCTCCATTGTTTCTTGGAAATGCTGGAACGGCAGTGCGCTTCCTGACGGCCGCAGCAACTCTTGTAGACGGAAAGACAACTGTCACGGGGGACGATCACATGCAAAAGCGACCAATCGGTCCACTAATCGATGTACTCCAGACAATGGGTGTTGCTGCGCATGCCGAGACGGGATGTCCTCCCATCGATATTGAAGGTGTGGGCGGTTTCAGATCAGGCAATTTTGAGGTTGATGGGTCGCTGTCCAGCCAATATGTGTCCGCATTGATGATGATTGCGGCGATGGGTGAAGAGGAAAGCCACCTTACGATTGGAGGCGGCAAGATCGGCGCTCAGGGGTATTTGCGGATCACAGCTGCCGTGATGGAGGCGTTTGGCGGGTCTGTTACTTTTGAGGGCTCCAACAGGATTACCGTCGCGCCGGGTGGATATACGGCATCTGATTATCGCATTGAACCTGATGCCAGTGCTGCTACCTATATATGGGGTGCTGAAATATTGACCGGTGGGCGTCTCGATATCGGGTGCGAACCATCGCAGCTGAATCAACCCGATGCTGCAGCCTATGATGTGATCCGGACTTTTCCCAACATGCCTGCAGAAATCGACGGCTCACAAATGCAGGATGCAGTTCCCACTCTGGCTGTTCTGGCCATGTACAACAATACACCGGTGCGCTTTGTGGGGATTGCAAATCTGCGCGTAAAGGAGTGTGACCGCATAGTTGCTGTTGATCAGGGCATCAGCCGGATCAACCCGGGAGCAAGCACGATCATCATGGATGATTTGCTGGTGACCGGGCAACCTGAACTCGCGAGCGCATATCGTTCCTGCCAGATCGATACATTTGACGATCACCGGATTGCCATGTCTTTTGCGCTGGCCGGTCTGATGACTTCGGGCATCGAAATCCTCAATCCTGACTGTGTTTCCAAAACATTTCCGAACTATTGGGACATGTTGGCGCAACTTGGGGTGGAGATGGAGATGATTCCAATTGAATCCGACAGCCCAAATCAAGTGGATACACAAAATGATTGATCAGGCTACCATTGATGCCTTGCGCGGCGAGGTCATCGGCGAACAGAAAATGTTTATCGATGGCGATTGGACAGAGTCTCAATCGGGTGCCCGTGATAATGCGGTGAGCCCGATTGACGGACAGGTCCTGACACAGGTTGCCGCGGCAGACAGAACAGACGTTGACCGGGCCGTCGCCGCTGCGCGCAAGAGTTTCGAGAGCGGGATCTGGTCGCGTTGTGAACCGGCGTTTCGAAAGAAAGTTCTGCACCGCATTGGTGATCTAATAGAAAAACATGCCAACCGACTGGCCGTCCTCGGCGTGCGGGACAATGGCACGGAAATGCAGATGGCGTTTGGAGCCGAACCCGGCTCCTCGGCAGGCACCTTTCATTATTCAGCAGAATGCGTTGACAAGCTTTATGGTGAGATTGCACCAACCAGCGACAAAATTCTGGGCCTCATCCATCACGACCCCGTCGGCGTGGTTGGAGTGATTGTGCCCTGGAACACGCCCTTGATGATCACTGCATGGAAGATCGGGGCAGCCTTGGCGGTCGGAAATTCGGTTGTGCTCAAGCCCTCTGAAGATGCCTGCTTGAATGTCCTGGCTCTAACCCAATTGTGTGCCGAGGCGGGATTGCCGGAAGGTGTTTTGAATGTTGTGACTGGCAGTGGCGAAGTAGTCGGCGATGCGATTGCCCGCCATATGGATGTTGATGTGGTGGCCTTCACCGGGTCCGGGCGCGTGGGTAGAGCTTTGCTGGAAGCGTCTGCCCAATCAAACATGAAGCGGATTTATCTGGAACTTGGTGGCAAGTCCCCCAATATTGTATTCGCCGATGCGCCGGATCTCGACAAGGCTGCAATGGTATCCGCCAAGGGGTTCTTCAAAAATTCCGGGCAAATCTGCGTCGCACCTTCGCGTCTGATTGTTGAAGACAGCATTAAAGAGGAATTTGTCGCCCGCATTGTAGAGCACGCGAAATCCATCAGGGTCGGTGACCCACTTGATCTGGACACACAAATGGGGGCGATAAACAATCCAAGACAACTGAAGACAGTGCAAAATTTTGTCGCTGCGGCCAGCAAGGAAGGGGGCGAAATTCTGTGCGGTGGAGAACAGATATTGCTGGAAACCGGGGGTACTTATTTCCAACCAACGGTTGTAGACGGCGTTGGTCCAGATGACACATTGTTTCGTCAGGAAGTCTTCGGGCCGGTATTGGGCGTAACCGGATTCAAAACCGAAGCAGAGGCTATTGAACTGGCAAATGCAACGGACTACGGGCTTGCAGGGGTAATTTGGACCCAAAACATCTCCCGCGCCCACCGTATGATCGGTGCCGTGAACAGCGGTGTCATTCAGGTGAATTCCATGGGGCGCATTGGCAATGAAGCCCCGATGGGGGGCTTCAAACAGTCTGGCAATGGAGTCGACAAGTCACTGCATGCCTTTGACAAATTCATCAATCTAAAAACTGCCTGGGTGCACCTCTAAGCAAAAAAATCGGCTGGAACGACGACCCAGGGTGGCACCCTTAACTGTGCACGAAAACTTCGCCGCCGTGGGAGCTGGTCATTGTCATGGGCATTTCTTCTGCTGCCTGTGAGCGGATTTCAGCAATACGCTCCTGTGCGGCTTGTGCGGCCTGACCGTCTGAATACTCAGTCACCACGCAGAAAGCGAGTTCACCGGTGCGTATCATTTGCGCCTTGCTGGCCCCTACAGACATAATCAATGGGATATATTTGTCCCTGGCAATTGCTTCCAGTTCATCGTTCCAAATCTCACACGCCCAGTGTGATACGGTAATATAGGCCATGGTTTCCCCCTTGTTGCCGTTGATCCAAAATTGGATCGCAACAGAATTGCACGGCCTTCCGATATTACCAAATCTGAACTTTTGACGTAAATCGCAAGCGCTAGACGACCTTGACCATTAACGGGTCCAGTCCTTCGATATTGACTTCCATTACGTCGCCCTTTGCGACAGGCCCTACACCCGCAGGTGTGCCGGACATGATCACGTCACCAGCGGCGAGTTCGAAATATTTGGACAAATAGGAAATCATTTCCGGAACCTTCCAGATCATCTGATTCATGTCACCTTCCTGGCGTACTTCACCATTGACCTTGAGTTCGATGCGCCCGCTGTCCAGATGACCGGTTTCGGAAACCGGCTTCAATGGGCCTGCAGGACCGGAACGTTCAAACGCTTTTCCGATTTCCCACGGTCGCCCCATTTTTTTGGCCTGTCCTTGCAGGTCACGACGTGTCATGTCGAGGGAAGCGCCATAGCCCCAAACGTGGTCAAGGGCATCTTCCAACTTGATATTTGTGCCTCCGGATTTCAAAGCCACCAGCATCTCGACTTCATGGTGCACGTCAGACGTGTGTGGCGGGTAGGGAAACTCGCCGGACGAATCCAGATTATTGGGGTTCTTTTGAAAAAAGAAAGGTGGTTCCCGGTCTGGGTCATGTCCCATCTCCACAGCATGGGCAGCATAATTGCGACCAATGCAATAAACACGACGGACTGGAAAAGACCCTCCGCCATCTACAGGCAGCGTGGCAGGACAAGGAGTGGGGATGACGTGATCAGACATGTAATTTTCCGTTTTAAGGGTTTCTGGTTTTGCACATATTGGAAGAAGGCGTGAAAATCAATCTCAACCAATATAGTTTTTTTGTTGATTTATCACAACCAATCTGCGAAATAGCGATAAATTGGTTGCATTATTTGGAAATTGGACGACCAATTGGAGAGATGTCATGTTCATTGAACAACAGATTTTGAATGCTGACGGTGCGCTCACAAATCTGCGTGACTACATTTCCAAAAGTGGGCTAAAGCCCGGGCAACGCCTGCCTCCCGAACGCGAATTGACAGCTGAACTGGGTGTGACCCGCTCAACATTGCGTAAGGCGTTGGACGCGTTGGAGCGCGAAGGAACAATCTGGCGGCATGTGGGCAAAGGTACATTTGTCGCCGCTACGGCGGAAGATCTGGACCAAATGACGCAGAGCCCGGTTGAACTGGGTCAGCAATTGACGCCATTCCGCATGATGCGCGCGCGCCTTGCTATTGAACCGGCTATTGCAAGAGAGGCGGCTATGAATGCATCTGGCGATGATCTGGCCAGACTGAATGGTGCAATGGAGCGAACACGGGCTGCCGCCACCTGGAAGTCTTATGAAACCAATGACGATGAATTTCACCGTGCTGTTGCCGAGGCGAGCGACAACCTGCTGTTGCTGACGATATTTGATCAGTTGAACATGGTGCGGCGGGCTGTAGCCTGGGGAAGTGTCACACGCCAAACCGCCAAACCACCATCAAATCATTCAAGTTTTGGCGAACATGAAGCAATCGCCGAGGCGATTTCGCAACGCAATCCAACGCAGGCCTATAATGCCATGCGGCTACATTTGAAGAGCGTATCGGAGAGATTGTTCGATGAAGCATGACTAATGCAGACCGGCAAGCGCGTTCCAGGGAGGGGAGTGCAGGCCAAAACAAATCCGGGAGTAAGGCCGCAGGGATGCGGCTGATCACCCGGCAAACTGAATTACCAAGGAGGAAAACATGAAAACCCTATTGAAGAAAATTGCTGGCCTGGCGTTGGCGGTTCCACTGGCTGCCGGGATGATGATGTCGGTTGCAAGTGCCGAGAAGTTGAAAATCGCATTGGCTGAAACGCCATCTGATGAACTGGCCGCATTCTTTGTGGCTCTGGACCGCGCCAAAGCAAATGGTCTGGACTATGAATGGACTGCATTTTCCGATGAAGAACTTGCCATTCAGGCGGTGCTCAGTGGCCAGATGAATATCGGGTTTGGAACTCCCTATTCTGCCATGCAACGTTCCAAGGCACCAATCCGCATTATCTTTCAGCTGTCCAAGTTGAAGTTTTTTCCCGTCACCAGTAAGAAATACAATGATCTGAAAGACCTCGACGGACAGCCAATCCTGCTTCATTCCCGTGGTGGTGGCACTGATTCCATCGCCAATGTCATCGAGGACAAGGTGGGTATCAAGTTCGGCAAACGTTCCTATGTGCCCGGATCGTCAAACCGCGTTGTAGCACTTGTGGGCGGTCAGACCGATGCAACCATCATTGATCTGTCCAACAAGAACAAGGTTATGAAACGTTTCCCGGATAAGTTTAACGTGCTGCCCATGTTCGAAGTCGATGCGAGCGATGAAGCACTCTTCGCCAACCTTGACTGGATTAAAGAGAACGAAGAGCAGGTTGGCATTTTTGTGGATGCATTGGTAAGTGTTTGGCAGGACATGGCCAAGGATCCCAGCATCATCAAGAAGGAAACCAATCCGGACGGACCGATTGGTCAATTGCCGAAAGAGATTTTGGACGGCCTTGATGGCTTCTATGCTGATGCCGTTGAAGGCGGACTTTACGATCCAAACGGTGGTGGGCGCAAGGCGGCCAGTGCCGATATGGAGTGGTATTCCGCTGCCGGTCAGTTGGAAGGCGATGCTTCCACATTGAACATCGAGGACTTTTGGTATCTCGCGCCACTCGACGCGGCGATGAAAAAGTAATCACCCCGGCTGTCGCCCGCGCCTGCACAGAAGCGGGCGGCAGCCCATCTTTGAATTTGGACAATTTCAACCATGAACCGCTCACTTGCTCTAAAACTGCTTTCGGCAGTCATAGTATTTGGCGCCTGGGAAATTGCTGGCCGGATCCCGGTGAGCTATGCTTTTCCAACTTTTCTGGAATCCATGCGGGCCCTGATCGCCATGACCATGGATGGTTCCATATTTACAGCTTATGGGGAGACCCTGAAACCGCTTATTCTCGGAGTGGCCATTTCTGCCGTTTTCGGGATCGGATTGGGATTGTGGATTGGGCTGAGCAGCAGGTTTGAGTGGCTCTTTTCCCCTATCTTCATTGTCATGCAGGCTGCGCCGCTGGCCGCCCTGATCCCGATCCTTGTCATGGCCTATGGCATCGGACTGACCTCAAAGGTCTTTGTGGTGTGCATCATGGCCATGCCGGTAATTGTTCTCAACACCGCGAGCGCTGTTCGCAACACACCGGCTTCGATCAAAGACATGGGGCGATCATTCCTGGCCTCGGACCGGGACATTATTTTGAAGATCATAATTCCAGCAGCCTCACCTGTGATCTTTTCCGGTTTGCGGCTTGGAATTTCTGCCGGCTTTATTGGAGCGATCCTGTCGGAGCTGAAAATTACACCAACCGGCGTCGGTGATATCATCACATATAGCCGATCCATTGCCGACTACCCTTCCATGTATGCGGCAATTTTCTCCATTATCGTTCTGGCCGTGCTTTTTCTGAACGGCCTTGAACGCGTCGAAAATTATCTCTTTGAAGGGAATAATCGTGGTTATGTCACAGACTAATGATGCATTTGCCAACGCAGAGCCGTTGGATGTCGACACTGCTGTCTCCGTACGCAATGTGACCAAGAACTACGGCGAAGTGGAAGCGCTGCGCGACCTGTCACTGGATTTTCCACGTGGCCAACTCACCTCATTGCTGGGGCCGTCCGGATGCGGCAAGACGACCTTGTTGAAAATTATTGCAGGGTTGTTGGAGCCGACAGCGGGAACAATCGAAATCGATGGCAAGGAGATTACCGGCCCCGGTGAAGACCGTGCCTTCGTGTTTCAGGACTTTGCGTTGCTGCCCTGGGCAAATGTGTTGCGCAATGTGTCCTTTGGCCTGGAATTGCGCGGCGTTGCCAGGTCGGAACGCGAGGCAATTGCTGAGAAGTACATCAACAATGTCGGTCTGACAGGATTTGAAAAAGCTTATCCCCATGAGTTGTCGGGCGGCATGAGGCAGCGCGTCGGGTTGGCCCGCGCGCTGTCTGTTGACGCTCAGGTATTGCTGCTGGATGAACCGTTCTCCGCAGTAGACGAACAGAACCGGCGCAAATTTCAGGAAGATATGCTGGAGCTGGTGCGCAACGAAAACAAGACTTTCATTTTTGTTACCCATTCTATTGAAGAGGCGGTCTATGTTTCAGATCAGATTGCCATTTTGTTGCCGCGACCCAGTCGCGTGTCGGAAGTCATCCGACCAACCAGTTTCCGCGGAACTGGGGCAGAGAATATTCGCCGATCCAAGGAATATCTCGATATTGTTGATCAGATCTGGGCCTCGCTTCGAAATTACGTGGAGTAAGGTGATATGACCCTGTTTGGATATAAATTGCCTGGCATGTCATCTTTGTTGCTGTGGGCACTGGTTTGGGAATTGGTTGGTCAGACAGGATGGACATTTTTTATTCCGCCATTGTCGGAAGTAATTACCACTCTTTTTAATGTAATCACGACTCCCGCTTTCATGAAAGCCATGTATGAAACGGCCTACGCGTTTCTGGCCGGGGTATTTTTTGCTATTGTCATCGGCATTCCCGTTGGCATCCTGATCGGCAAAAGCCGGTTGCTTGATGAACTCATTCTGCCATGGGTAAACATTTTCCTCAGCGCGCCACTCACTGCCCTAGTCCCGGTGCTGATGGTGTTGTTCGGCTTCGGCATGAAGTCCATCATCATCACGACGACCTTGTTTGCCATCTGGATCATCATTCTTAATTCCCGTGCCGGGGTAAAGCAGATCAATCGATCGCTGGTTGAAATGGCCCGCAGCTTCGGGGCCACACCATTCGATGCCTTTTTCAAGATTTATTTCTGGGCGGCCTTGCCTGAAATCCTGGGCGGTGTTCGCATTGGGGTCATTCGCGCTGTCAAGGGCGTGATCATAGGACAATTGCTTATTTCAATTGTCGGGTTTGGGGCGCTGTTCGAACTGTATTCCAACAATTTCATGATGTCCCATTTCTGGGCTGTGCTCATCGTCTTGTTTGCGCTGGCCTTCACCCTGTCGGAGTTTCTTGCCTATCTGGAACGCCGGGTGGGCTATTACGCCGCCAGTCGTTAGGGGGCCATCGTACCTGTCAGACAAATCTGTTTGTATGGGCAGGATTGGTCACTTCCCTCAGCCTGCCCTCCTGAGTTGGCAGGCTGAGCCTGAACATCTTGCGTTCTGACTGTCAGCTGCATATTTGCGGTGATCGACAAATCCCGGATATCTGCGTTAACATCCTTTTTGTCGCGCAAGTGAATGGATCATCCGGGAGGAACCAATGAAAAAATTTTTTGGACTGACGACAGCTATTGCCTGTCTGGCCCTGGGCAGCATTGCAAGCATTACCGGCCCGGCCAAAGCAGTTGATATCAATGTCACGATAGTCGCGGGCCATCCACCAGTATTTCGCTGGGTAAAGCATGCCAGCGAGACTTTCATCCCTGTGGTAAATGCGGCTCTGGCAGGATCGGGACATTCGATTACGTGGAGCGAGCAATATGGCGGGTCGCTTGCCAAGGTGGGCGACGAGCTTGAGGCTGTAGAGGAAGGACTTGCCGAAATCGGTCTGGTGTCCAGTCTTTTTGATCCGTCCAAACTCTCGGTCCAGAACGTGACCTATTTCACGCCTTTCGTTTCCTCAGACTCAACGGCAGTTTCTGAACTCATTGACGGATTGCACAGGACCAATCCGCAACTGCGCAAGTCCTGGGAGGACAACGGCCTGGAATATCTTGGAGGTGCGATCGGGATTGATGACTATCTTCTGATGACCAATTTCCCGATCAACTCGATCTCTGATCTGGATGGCAAGAAGATTGGCGCACCGGGTCCAGCGGTGAACTGGCTCAAAGGAACAGGTGCTGTTGGCGTATCGGGCAATCTGACCACCTATTATAATGAGATAAAAACAGGTGTTTATGACGGCGTTATCGTCTTTGCCTCAGCAGCACTGCCGGGCAAACTTCATGAAGTTGCACCTTACATTACGAAAGTTGGATTTGGAGCCCAATATGCTGGAGGATTTGCAGCCAACAAGGATTGGTATGATGCTCAACCTGAAGTGGTGCAAAATGCTCTGAAGGCAGCAGCCGAAGCAGATCGCATTGCCTATCACAAGGACCTTGATGCATCGGTTACCAAATTTCTCGGTATGATGACATCCCAGGGAGCCAAGGTCACTGAAGTTGACATGGAGTTCCGCAAGACCTGGGCTGAAGGCATGGACAATGTTGCCAAGGTCTGGGCCGCGCGGCTTGATGACGAGGGTAAGCCGGGAACCGAGGTGTTAAGAATCTACATGGATACCATGCGTGCTGCCGGAGCCACGCCTGTTCGCAATTGGGATCAGGAATAGGTTCCAACAGTTCATCGGGACAGGCCGTGTCATCCCAGATCGATCAATCGGGTACCGCAACAGCACCAGTGCACCCGATTGGGCCGGTCCGGCGACTTTTTGACAGAATCACAATGGGCCTGAATGTGTTGGGCACAATGCTCATTATCGCCATCATGGTGCTGGTCAACGCTGATGTAGTTGGACGAGGCGCTTTTGGACTACCCATATCCGGCGTTCCCGAACTTGTTTCCATGTCCATTGTCGCCATCGTCTTCCTGCAGGTTAGCTACACATTTAAAATGGGGCGATTGACCCGTTCCGATGCTTTTCTGTCCGCGATTGAAACTCGCTCCCCGCGGTTTCGAGCAGGCGTCGAGCTGGTGTTTTGCTGTGGCGCCATCATCATCATGGTACAGATGTTGAGTGCATCCTGGCCCTTGTTCGTCAAATCCTGGGTGCGTAACACGTTTGAAGGCACGATTGGAGATTTCACGGCTCCCATTTGGCCCGTAAAACTGATTATCCTGATTGGCTGCACGACGCTGATCATTCAACTGGTATTCTCGGCAATCGATGCGCTTCGGGATATTTACAGACCGCCAATTCAGACCGATGGGCGCGACTGATGAGCAATATTGAAGTAGGCATGGCCTCATTGGCCGTTATGGTGGTGTTGGTCTATGGCGGGCTGTGGGTGCCCTTTGCGTTGATGCTGACTTCCTATGCCGGTGTTTGGATTATCAAGGGATCGCCGATTTTGGCGGGAAAACTGCTTGCACTGGCCGCCTCTGAAACCATTTCCAGCTATTTTTTCGGTGTCGTGCCGCTCTTTGTCCTGATGGGCTATGTGGTTTCTGTCTCCGGCATGGGGCGCGATGCATTTGATGTGGCCAATCAGATCTTTCGACGCCTGCGCGGTGGATTGGGTGTTGGCACCGTCGGGGCCAATGCGATTTTTGCAGCGATCACCGGAATATCCATTGCGTCAGCTGCTGTATTCACACGAATAGCCGTCCCCGAAATGGTGCGACACGGCTATACCAAGCGGTTTTCTGCTGGTGTGGTGGCCGGCTCTTCGGTTCTTGGCATGCTGATACCACCCAGTCTGTTGCTCATCCTCTATGGGCTGCTGACCGAGCAATCAGTGGGAGACCTGTTTATCGCCGGCATACTCCCAGGCCTCTTGCTGGCACTGACCTTCGCGGTTGGGGTAGTGACGATGGCAACGTTTGTACCTGATTTCGTAGGTCGGGACATTTCCAGTTCACAGAACACCCGCCTGTTGAGCGGAGCAGAACTATTGGCCAAGGGATTGCCGATTGTAGTTTTGATCGCAGTTGTTCTTGGCGGTATTTATGGAGGCCTGTTCACGCCAATTGAAGCGGGAGCGGTCGGATGTCTTGGGGCAATCATAGTCGGCCTTGTGCGACGACAACTCGGTGCCCGTGATTTCTGGCAGGTGTTGACTGATACCGGTTTGGTCACGGCGTCCATCTGTTTCCTGATTATTGCTGCGCAAATGTATTCCCGTATGCTGGCTCTCTCCGGACTACCAGCCGGATTTGGATCATTGGTTGCCACTGCGGATATCGGGTTTTGGGGTGTGATCCTGGCCTATGTGGTGCTGGTGATTGTCATGGGAACCATTTTGGATTCTTCTTCCATCATGTTGATCCTTGTTCCGCTCATGTTGCCGGTAATCACCAATATGCAGGTGGATTTGATCTGGTTTGGTGTTGTCACGGTCCTGGCCGTTGAAATTGGTCTGCTGACACCGCCGTTCGGGATATCGGTATTCGTGATCAAATCGTCGCTGGATGACGATACGATTTCGCTTGCTGACATATTCATCGGAGCTGCCCCGTTTGCCCTGATGATGCTGTTGGTCCTGGTTACAGTTCTCGCTTTCCCGGGATTGACGAAAGTGCTGTTGTGAGCCTTAGCCCATGTTTTGCCTATCCTATTCGGCAGGCTCCGCATTGCTGCGTCGCTGGGCGACTTCATGGACAACCTTACCCAATTGCGGGTTGTCTAAAATCAGTTTCTGAAAATCCTGAGCACTTAGTTCCAGAAGATCACTGCGGCATCTTGCGGTCACAGTTGCATTTCGCTTCTTGTTTTGGCTGATCAAGGCCATCTCGCCAAAGAAATCTCCCTCTTGCAGCGTGACCGAACATTCTCTCCGATCTATCTCAACCTTGCCTGAATTGACGAAATACATGGACCTGGCCTCGTCGCCCTGATTGAAAATGGTTTGCCCGGCCGAAACGCGCCGCGCCTTCAGAAGGTCGACCAGCTTTGAGACTGAAGCCAAGTCAAGATTGGCAAACAAGGGGACCTTGGCCACCATGGCAAACCCCACTACAAAATCCCGTCGCCGTAATTTTTCCTGAAAACTGGACGAGATAATACCCACAGGCAAAGCGAAGAAGACAAGACCCAAAACCATGGTTAGCCCGGCAATGATCCGCCCTGTAACAGTAACAGGCACAACATCGCCATAACCAACAGTAGAAAGTGTGACAATGGCCCACCAGATGGCCTGGGGTACATTGCCCAACAGACTGGGCTGGATATCCCCTTCCGCCAAATGCATGGCGAACCCGGAAAATAGCAACAAGGCAACAAACAAAAGAGCACTGCCCGCCAGCTTGCGCCATTCAGCGACAATCACATCGGTGATAGTTGCCAGCACAGATACATAACGTGTGAGGCGGCAAAACCGGAACATGAACATGGCGTGCAGGACTGAATGTTCTGCATCAAGCAGCCAGTGCAGAAAGACAGGTGAAAGGGCCAGAAAGTCAGCCACCATTAAGGGGCTGCAGGCATGGGACAGGCGTGCGTGCCATGCCGGTCGCCCACGCAGTAAAGGATGCTCGGGCGCGGTCCAGATTCGCGCCAAATACTCAATCGTGAAAACCGTTATACAGATCTGATCGATCGATCCCAGCAGCACGGCATGATCTGTGATGATCCATGGCACCGTTTCCAGAACCGATGTCACCACCAGCAGGACGATCAGGGAAACGATTACCACGTCGACCAGGCGAGTGGTTAAATCTCCCTGCTGCGTCCGTTCAAGGATATCAAACAATCGTCGTCGGTCTAGTGCAACTGGAGATCTCGTAACCATGTCGGCGTCAAGTCCGGTTCTTGGGTCCGGTCGCCAATTTGATTTTCACTGGGCATCCTTTCCGCCACGCAATGCGTGCTGCTTCTCAGTCTGCCCAGACCCGATTCAATAGTTGCCCGACCATCCTATCTCAAAACCTCGCCGTGCAGCAATGGTACAGCCGAGTATTTCAATAACAATCCCATTGCGACAATCTGCGTTTGATCAATGGGAGCGCTGGCAAGGTGCGTGACAATCTGATTATGATCAGGGTCCGGTTGTGATTAGAGCTTGAACCCAGGAGAGCTGAATGCCTCGCAAATTTGTAGATATCTCCGTGCCTCTTGAAATGGGGATTGTGTCGGACCCACCGATCATGTTGCCAACCATTGACTATGTAGACCACAAACAATCTGCAGAGGGGATGGCCGCATTTTTTCCTGGCCTGACGGTCGAACAATTGCCCCAAGGTGAGGGTTGGGCGGTCGAGTATCTCAACATTGCCACACACAATGGTACGCATCTCGATGCGCCCTATCACTATCACTCCACCATGAACAATGGCGAGCGGGCGATCACCATTGATGAAGTGCCGTTGGAATGGTGCTTCAATCCCGGTGTGAAACTGGATTTCAGACATTTTGAAGACGGCTATGTGGTGACGCCGGAAGATGTCGAGGTTGAACTGCTTCGGATCGGGCATCAATTGCAACCCCTCGATATAGTTGTCATCAACACTTCTGCCGGAGCACATTATGGCAAGGATGACTATCTGCTGAAGGGCTGCGGCATGGGCCGGGAAGCCACTTTGTTTCTGACTGAGAAAGGCGTGCGTGTGACGGGCACCGATGCCTGGTCATGGGATGCCCCATTTGCTTATACGGCCGACGCTTTTGCCAAATCAGGTGATCCTTCAATAATCTGGGAGGGGCACCGGGCGGGCATGGAGATTGGCTATTGCCACATTGAAAAACTTGGCAATCTTGAACAATTGCCTGCAAACGGCTTCGAAATTTCCTGTTTTCCCTGGAACATCAAGGGCGCATCTGCGGGTTTTACCCGCGCTGTAGCAATTTTCAACACCTAAAGGGAGGTCCCGCATCATGGCCAAGAAAATGAAAAACGTCATCATAACCTGTGCAGTCACTGGAGGTGTACATACACCGACCATGTCGGATGCACTGCCGATTACTCCCGATGAAATTGCCCAACAATCGATAGAGGCAGCAGAGGCCGGTGCTTCGATTATTCACTTGCACGCCCGTGATCCGGAAACAGGCAAACCAACCCCTGATCCCGATGTCTTCATGCAGTTCCTGCCCCGCATCAAGCAATCGACCGATGCGGTGGTGAATATCACAACCGGTGGTGGTCTGGGTATGACAGTGGAGGAGCGACTGGCCGGGCCGATCATGGCGGAACCTGAAATGACATCGCTGAACATGGGTTCCATGAACTTTGCACTGCATGGATTGGCCAACAAGTATCCAAGCTGGAAGCATGATTGGGAAAAGCCGTTTCTGGAAGCCACCGACGACTTTATCTTCAGAAACACGTTTCGTGATATTGCTTATATCCTGAAACACCTGGGTGAAGGGTGCGGAACCAAGTTCGAGCATGAGTGCTACGATATTGGCCACTTGTACAATCTTGCCCATTTCGTCGACGCAGGACTGGTCAAACCTCCCTTTATGATCCAGTCGATCTTCGGAATTCTGGGCGGTATCGGGGCAGACATGGAAAACGTCATGTTCATGAAACAAACTGCCGACCGCCTGTTTGGGGAAGACTATATCTGGTCGGTCCTGGCTGCGGGCCGACATCAAATGCCATTTGTCACCCAAGCGGCCATGCTGGGGGGCAATGTGCGGGTTGGTCTGGAGGATTCTCTATTCATCGCCAAGGGTCAATTGGCAAAATCCAACGCTGAACAGGTGCGCAAGATCCGCACCATTCTGGAAGAACTGGGCCTTGGAGTCGCCACGCCGAGCGAAGCACGCGAAGTGCTCGCACTTAAAGGTGGCGACAGGGTGAACTTCTAGGCGTGGTGCAAATCAGGGCCTTTGCGAAGCGCCTGGATGTGTGCCTTGATAATCTGGGCGTGGAAACACGCGTGATTTGGGACTGGGAGGCCAAGGGTCGCGTTTATGAGACGGCACCCCATTCGTTTGATATTGATGTGCTGATAGTCAGCAGCAGTGCCCAAGACAAGGTAATTGCACCCATAGAAGCCGCCAAAGAGGGGTGCTTTGTGGAACCGACATTGGGTCGTGCAAACACGATTCGTCATCGCATGAAAACGCCGACTGGATGGCAGGACGTTTAGGTGCACTGGCCAAATCACCTGTCTCAACGGGTTGTTGGGTCATTGGGCGCGGTTGAAATTGCGCTGTAAAGGTTGACTTCAACACCCGATGGTCCCGATAGTTCACCCTTGTGAGGATCTCAATCAGTTGGGCAATCGAGTTTATCATCCATGACAACGCTTGAAGTTGATCAATCTTCTGCTGACGGCCGGTTGGAACGCCGTCATTTGCAGCAAACAATAGAAGCACTGCGGTTTGAAGTGGAAGCAGAACGGCAGTCCAAACGTGCTGAAGTTCAGCAGGCGCGAGCAGAGTGTTTCGACGAGATCAATCAACTGAAAAAAACGGTTCATGCCCTTCGTGATGAACTTGATGCGGCACGGCTTGAAAAGGATGTTGCCGTTCAAAAGGCGGTTGCACTGGGGGCCGACGAAAGCCGCCAATTGCAAGAGACCTCACGCGTGCTTCGCGATGAACTGGAAGCGTTGCGGCAGGAAATGGAATCTGAAGTCCAGAAGACAAGAGCATCCTATGAGACGGAAATTCGCCAATTGCATGAAACGATCAGCAAGTCTCGCGATCAGCTGGACGAGGTCAAATTCAGCGGTGACGATGTTGTTCAGAAGTTGACATCCAATCACCGGGATGAAGTGACTCAATTGCAGGACACGATTCAGGTATTGCGGGATGAGTTGGAACGCTGCCAACAGACCGGAAACAAGGGCTAGGACATGCAGGAAACATCGACAATCCGCAATCCGGCCCGCAGGCGTTCTAAGCCAAATGCATCTCCGTCTGATACTGACGATCTGCAGGAAAGGCTTTACCGGGCCGAACTGCTGTTGGGACTGTCGCAAAAGATTGCGTCGCTGAATTCACTGGATGATATCCTCAATATATTAGTTGAAATCACCACTCGCGAACTTCTCGCGGAGCGCGGTTCCATTCTGCTCAATGACGAGACCACCGGAGAACTCTATTCACGGGTAGCTCAGGGTGACATCAAGCGCGAAATCCGAATTCTCAACAATAGCGGCATTGCAGGGCATGTGTTCACCACCGGGCAGGGTGAGATAGTCAAGGATGCTTATGGAGACTCCCGTTTCAACAAGGAAGTTGATGAACAGACCGGCTATGAAACCAAGAGCATTTTGTGCGCCCCCATTCGGACCGCTACCGGACAGGTGATCGGCGTTTCCCAGATACTCAACCGGACAGAAGGTAACTTTACACTTGGTGATCTTGACTTGTTGGAAGCCATGACCAGCCAGGCGGCGATTGCGCTGGAGAGCCAGCAATTTGCCGAACGTATGGAGAAATCCCGTCTGCAGGAACGCGAGTTCCTGGATGTCGTGGCAGATGTGACCTCCGAAATTGACCTCAAAGTCATTCTTGGCCGCGTCATGGGTGAGGCCATGCGCATGCTGCAGGCGGATCGGTCGACGCTGTTTCTCAATGATGAGAAAACGAATGAGCTGTTTGCCATGGTTGGCGAAGGTCTGGATACGGAAATTCGGCTTCCCAACCATCTGGGCATTGCCGGAACTGTTTTTACGTCCGCCAAGACAGTCAACATTCCCCACGCGTATGCAGATTTGCGGTTCAATCCGGCCTTTGACAAACAGACAGGCTATTTCACCCGTTCAATATTGTGCGTGCCGGTTATCTCCAAGGAAGGCAAGGTAATCGGGGTGACCCAATGCCTGAACAAGCGGGGTGGCGCGTTTACAGGTGAAGACGAACAGCGTTTACGAGCATTCACCAGCCAAGTGGCTGTGGCGCTGGAAAATGCGAAACTGTTCGACGATATCCAGAACATCAAGAACTACAATGAAAGCATGTTGGAAAGCATGTCGAATGGTGTTCTGACCTTTGATGATGAAGGTCTCGTGGTGACTTGCAATGCTGCAGGACAACGCATCCTGCAGCTCGAGGCAGCCGACATATTGAAGAAGCCCGGCAGTGATGTTTTCAGGGATGAGAATGCCTGGGTGATAGACCGCATCAAGCGCAATGAAGAATTGGGCGAAGTTGATGTGATGATGGATGCGGAACTGAAGGTTGGAGACGAGACGCTCTCCACGAATTTGACCTTCCAGCCATTGGTATCGGTCGAGGGCACCAAGCTTGGGTCGATGATCATGCTGGAGGACATCAGTTCTGAAAAACGCATGAAATCCACCATGTCGCGCTATATGGATCCGGGTATTGCCGACCAATTGCTGGATGGAAGTGAAGACATGCTGGGGGGCAAAAGCACTGAGGCAACTGTCCTGTTTTCCGACATTCGCGGCTTCACTCCGCTAACCGAAGCCTTGGGTCCGCAAGGGACAGTCAGTCTGTTGAATGAATATTTCACCATTATGGTGGAGTGCATTTCACAGGAAGATGGCATGTTGGACAAGTTCATTGGTGACGCCATCATGGCCGGATTCGGAATCCCGCTATCCCATGATGATGACGCAGATCGTGCGGTGCGTGCTGCGATTGCCATGACCTCCAAATTGCAGGCGTGGAATGATATTCGCATCAAGAATGACCAGATGCCTGTCGGCATGGGCATAGGTTTGAACACAGACACCGTGGTCAGCGGCAATATTGGCAGTCCAAAGCGCATGGACTACACAATGATTGGTGACGGCGTTAATCTTGCTGCGCGGCTTGAAAGTGCCTGCAAGCAATATGCGGCGAAAATTCTGCTGAGTGAATTTACTCAGGCGCAGTTGAAAACAACCTACAGGATGCGCGATATTGATCTGGTTGTGGTCAAAGGCAAAACGAAGCCTGTGCGCATATTTGAACTGCTGGATTACCACACGGAAGAAACTTTCCCGAACCTGATGGATGTGCTTGCCTCGTTTCGGGAAGGAATTAATGAATTTCGATCGCAACGCTGGAGCAGCGCCGAACAGGCCTTCCAGATGTGTGTGGAATTGAATCCGGAAGACAAATTGTCAGAAATCTATATCGAACGATGCCAGTTCATGGCTGACAATCCCCCACAAGAGGATTGGGATGGCCGCTGGGTCATGACGGAAAAATAACTCAGGCTTCAGGATATGGCCTCAGTAAGTTCACCGGGGAACGGTCCCAGACAACTGGACCTATGTTCAATCTGAAAGACGTGATTATACAATTGCGCAACCCATTGCTTGCCTTCCATAGTCTGCTCCAGATAGCCAAGTGCCGGCCCGATTAGCGGTTGTACCTGTGACCAGAAGAATTCCGGGAACCGCTCCACCAGATCCATTGGAGATTCGTAACCAAGACGGGCCGCGGTCCCGGTTTCGACAAATTCGTGAAACAGGCCATTGATCTTGCGATGGTAAAACGGATCAGCCATCTGCCCGATGAGGTCTGCTGCGCGTACAAGCGCCTTCTCGGAATGAGTTTCAGCGTAATAGGGATCGTCCGGAATAGGAAAACGGGTGAAATCTATCGCGCTGGCGATGCGTTCTTCATCAATCAGTTGCGATTCTGAAAACCGTTGGCGGGCATAGATCATGCCGCGATCAATATGATAGGGTGACAGGAAGGCATCAGATGCCCCCCGCGGTGGTTTGACCGTTTCGCCCGACGCATTGACTACAACAGCGTCAGCTGTATCACCATTACAAATGCCGCGGGCATAGCCAATATCGTGAACCAAAAGCGATACTGTATAATGGACCCAGTCTTCGGGCCTGACCGTATCGGTGATTAACCGACCACGCATGATTTGTTGACCGACCAGCGTCACCATCATCGTGTGTTCAGCATTGTGATAAAGTGCATCTGAATTGCCTAACCGTTCCAGCACCAGCCGCGCCGCGCCGCTCAGATAAGCCGCATATTCTGGATTACGTCCTGAAAAATATTCCAGATAGGTATTTGCCAACTGGTCGCCGAATGCCGCTGCTACGATTGAAGTCGGGTTGAACAAGTCTGTGCTCCTGTTATGCGCGGCAATGTTCGAATTCGCCCTTATCACCAGCCGGACTGCAACTCTGTGCCTTCGCGCACATGTTAAGAGGCAAAGCGGTGAAAACACAATGGATGATGGACTATTTTGCACTGTTCGCAGCAACAAAACCCGGTCGTTCAAGGAACGATGCCAACCCTCGTCATCTGCATGTTTTTGGGCCATAGTGCCAAGGCTGCTCTTGGAGAGGAGCTTGGTGGAAGGGCATTGGGTGAACAACAAATTAACAGGTGACACTGCGCCATCATTGGCGGCGGTCAGGGGCATAGGTTTGCGGGATTTTGTTGATTCCCTGTTACAACCAGATATCTTGTTTCCAAATCTGACGGCGGGCATTTTGCTGGCAGTGATGAATATCACTACCGCCATCTCGATCGCTGCACTGGTATTTTCAGGGTCTTTGTCCTCAAAACTTGGTACCGGGATCGGCTTGTTCCTTCTCAGTACGCTGGTGGGTGGTGTGTTGATTGCCGCCGGAAGTGGTCACAAGGCTGTCATGTCAGGCCCCCGAAGTGGACAGGCCCCAATTGTGGCGAGCATGGCGGCGGGCATTGTGCTGGCCATGCAGGGTGACTCCTTGCAAGCTATTGAGGCTACGGTGGTCGCTTGCATTCTGGCGGCCACGATATTCATTGGCGTTGTGCTTTATGGTCTTGGTCGGGCTCGATTGGGTGGCCTTGCGCGGTACATTCCATTTCCTGTTATGGGCGGATTTTTTGCAGGACTCGGTTTTCTCCTTCTGAAAGGGGGAATATTCGTATCGCTGGGCTCACTTGTTGATCCTGGAGATATTTCGACCTTCCTGTCAGCTGATGTGGCATTGCATCTTGCCCCCGCCATTGCCTTTGCAGTGCTGTTGTATATTGCCGACAACAGAATAAACCATTGGCTGCTCATGCCATCGTTTCTTGCGGTGACAGTTGTATTTTTCTATGCAGCGGTGTTTTTGAGTGGGTCAAGTGTGGCCGAAGCCGGAGCAAACGGTTGGTTGCCGTCGATCGAAACTCCTGGTTCAGGATTCTTTCCGGTGTTCACTCCCGATCAGCTGGCCATCGTGGATTGGTATGCAATTCTTGGACAGAGTAGCACCATCCTTGTGATGATGTTGATGAGTATCATCATGGTCTTGCTTGATACATCCGGTATTGAAATTGTGCTCGACCGGGATCTGGACCCCAACCATGAACTCAAGGTTGCTGGCTGGGCGAACGTTGTTTCTGGATTTTGTACCGCTCCACTCGCCTTGCAGGCTGCGGCTGATACGAGTTTTGCTCTGAAATTTGGCGCTGACAGATTTCTCATGATTGTCGTATATGCGCTGGTTGTTGCAGCGGCGATCGTTATTGGCCCGGCACCGATCTCATTCGTACCGACATTATTGCTCGGTGGGTTGCTGATTTACATAGGCATTGACTTCCTGATGAAATGGGTATGGCAGGCCCGCAACAAATTGCCGCTTACCGATTTTGCGGTTGTCTGCGGTATTTTGCTGGTGGTAGCCACCTACGGAATTCTGGAGGGAGTTGCTGTTGGGATTGTGCTGGCGATCCTCTTGTTCGTGCACAGTTACAGTAAGTTGAGCGTCATCAAATCCAGTATGACGGGCGCTGAACATGTCAGTAATGTTGATCGCAATCATGAACAACGCCAGTTTCTTGACCAACACGGAAATGAGCTGCAGATCTTGGTCTTACAGGGTTTTTTGTTTTTTGGCACAGCTAGTCGGTTGATTGAGGATATCCGTAAATTAATAGCCGATCCTGAAAGGAAACTGCTGAAGTTTCTGGTTTTGGACTTCAAGCATGTGGCGGCCATGGATACATCCGCGGCAAACAGTTTTGCCAAACTGATCCAGGTATGTCGTAAAGACAATATTTCACTGGTGCTAACCGGATGCGAACCGGATATAGCAGCTCGGTTTGATGCGCTGGGACGAACAGCATCAACGCAGGAAAGCGATCTCAATTTGTTAGAAACGCTGGATGAAGGGGTGGCCTGGTGTGATGACCGGATTCTCGAAGGATTTGATGGTGCCGAAGACCTCGACGATCCCGTCCAGTTGCTTGCATCATTGCTGGATAATCAAAGTGCTGCGCAGAAAGTTGCGGGCAGCTTTGCGTTGGTCGAGAAGTCGCGGGGAGACACCCTGTTCTCGCAGGGTGATCCGGGGGATTCCCTCTATTTGATCCTTAGCGGATCAGTTGCCGTAGTACTGGACTTGCCCAACGGTCAGACCCTGCATCTGCGCACCATGCGATCGGGGGCAATATTGGGGGAAATGGCGCTGTATACCGGCGCCCCGCGCTCGGCCTCGGCGCAAGTGCATGATGACGCTGTGCTCTGCAGATTGGACAATGCAGCATTCCAGGAACTCAACCTGACACATCCCAAGGAGGCCGGGCTGTTGCACAGTTTTATTGTCCGCTTGATGTCAGAAAGGCTCGCACGCGCCAACCGGGAAATCATGGCCCTTTCACGGTGACCTGTTTTCGGCGGGGTCATCCGCCCGTCCGATCCATAAGTCGAGGAAACTGTCACACCAGTTTTTGACGGCTGCATCATGGACAAGGCGGCCTTCTAGATGTTGCTTGCGCTGCTGGGCACCGGGCATGATCATGCGTTCCGCTCCCTTGACCGTCCATTTGCACATCATTGCCAGTGTCAGTTCGCAGTGAAATTGCAGGGCGAAGGCCCTGTCTCCGTACCGAAATGCCTGATTGGGATAAGTTTTTCCCCGCGCCAGATGAACAGCCCCATGCGGCAGATCAAATCCCTCGCGATGCCATTGATACACCATGTCCGGCCAATTCATGAGCTCTTTGCCCTGCGGCGTGGCTTCCAGGGGATAATACCCTATTTCCACCTGTCCTTCCGGGTGGGCGTCCACATTGCCCCCCAAATGGCGAACCAGTTTTTGGGCTCCCAGGCAGATACCCAGAAAGGGCCGTTTTTCCTTTAATGGAACGGCCAGCCAGTCGATCTCGCGCTTGATGAATTCCTCTGGATCATTGGCGCTCATCGGGCCGCCAAACATGACTGCCCCGGCATGATCATCAAGCGAGTCTGGCAATGCATCTCCAAGGGGTGGGCGGCGGATATCGAGATCAAATCCTCGTTTCTGCAACATCTGGCCCAGACGGCCGGGCGTTGAAGTTTCCTGATGCAGGATAATCAGAAGTTTGGATTGCGAATTTGGACTGTTCATCGATCTTGATCTTGTCTCGCCAATGGCTACTCGTTCAGGCCGCGTCGAGCCATCACACGTTGTTTGAGCACCATGCGTTCGCGCGATCCAATGCCAATCAGTTCGGCTACCCGCCACACGACATTGTCCTCAAACTCGTGGATTTCACCATCGGCATAGACCATTTCCCATAGGTCCTCGATCAGGGCGAGGCGTTCGGTCTCCTCCATTTCGCTTTTGAGAATACTGGTGAACCGATACATGTCGACGGCGTCGCTCTGGGCCAATTTGGCCGCATTAGCCAGTGCCACGGTCTCGGTATCGGTAACAGCGTAGTGGTCCCGCAAAATCGAATTAAGCCGGTTTTCCTCGTCAGATGTTATCTCACCGTCTGCTGCGATCACATGGACCATCAGCGCAGCTGCCGCGAGATTCTTGTCCAGGGCTGCGCTGCGCACGACCTCTTCTTCGGAAAGGCCTAACAGAGATTTGATCTGGTCCAACAGAGCCATGGTCTGCATACTCCTCGTGATGTGCTGCACATCTCTGAGGGCAGAGCGGCAAAATCAATCTCAGTTTTAACGATTCTTGGTGATGACGCCAACTACAAACAGTAACAGAATCGCACCCAATGTTGCGTGCAGAATGGATGCGATTATTCCTCCACCGATTGATATACCCAGCATGGGAAGGACGAAACTGGCAATCAGGGCACCGACGATGCCAACGACGATATTGCCAATCAGCCCAAAGCCATAGCCTTTCATGATCTGACCAGAAAGCCATCCGGCAACGGCCCCGACAAAAAGTGTAACAAGTATGCCCATCTCTGAATCCTCCAGGTTCTTGCTGTCTGCAGTCAGGCTAAAACAGCCGACACCGCTCAGCAAGCGGCAAGGCCGCATTTGCGGATATATCCTCATACAATTCAGGCAAGTGAGATCACACCTTTGGGGGCGTCAATAGAATGGTTCAGTCCAAACCAAAAAGGCCCTAGATACGGCGCTCGACCATCATCTTCTTGATTTCTGCAATCGCTTTTGCTGGGTTCAGCCCTTTTGGGCAAGCCTGGGCGCAGTTCATGATCGTGTGACAACGGTACAGCCTGAACGGGTCTTCAAGGTTGTCCAGCCGCTCTCCGGTTGCCTCGTCGCGAGAATCGATCAACCAGCGATAAGCCTGCAGCAATGTGGCTGGCCCAAGATAACGATCGCCATTCCACCAGTAAGACGGACAGGATGTAGAGCAACAGGCGCACAGGATGCACTCATACAAACCATCCAGTTTTTCGCGATCTTCGGGACTTTGCTGCCACTCCTTCTCGGGCCGTGGCGTCACCGTCTTCAGATAGGGTTCGATTGAGCGATGCTGGGCATAAAAATTTGTCAGATCAGGCACCAGATCCTTGACCACCGGCATATGGGGAAGAGGGTAAATCTTGATTACCCCATCCACCTCGTCCATGCCTTTGGTGCAGGCCAGAGTATTGGTGCCATCAATGTTCATGGCACAGGATCCGCAAATCCCCTCACGGCAAGACCGGCGAAAGGTCAAGGTTGGGTCAATATTTGATTTGATCCAGATCAGTGCATCCAGAACCATGGGGCCACAATCATCCGTGTTGACCGTATAGGTATCGACACGCGGGTTTCCATCGTCATCCGGTGACCAGCGATATATTTTGAACTCTCTGGCAGGTGCGGCCTGATCGGACGCAATTTTTGTCCAGACCTTTCCCACTTCAACACGGGAGTTTTTGGGGAGAGTGAGTTCGACCATAGAGCCAGCGACCTGTAATTGGAAAAGTCAGTTTTGGTTGGATATCTTCATGCCAAGTGTCGTGCAGAATGGCAAGTTGGCTAATGGTTGTATTGATGCTTTTGTTGTCGCAGCCTGGTGTTCAGTCCAGGTGCTCGGTTAAAGTTCAGGATATGAAGCAGATCACGCCCAAAATAGCTCTGGAAATCCTTGGCCATGAGGCAATCGTGCGCGAGGCCTACAAGGATAGTGTCGATGTGTGGACTTGGGGTGTTGGCATAACAGAGGCATCCGGGCATCAAGTCTATCCGCGCTATCTGGATCGACCGCAATCCTTGCACAAGTGCCTGAACGTCTATTTGCAGATTCTGCGCGATGCCTATTTGCCAGCGGTGCTGGACCGATTTGCCGGGTTGGACCTGAAAGAGCACGAATTGGGAGCCGCCCTGTCCTTTCACTACAATACAGGAGGCATAGGCATGGCGACATGGGTTGATGATTGGATTAAGGGTGATATTGAGAGCGCCCGTTCCTCATTCATGAACTGGAGCAAACCTCTCCAGATTGTGCCAAGGCGTAAAAAAGAGAGGGATCTGTTTTTTGATGGCATCTGGTCAAGTGAAGGGACGGTTTGTGAATTGTTGGTTGATAAGACCACCTATCGCCCAGACCTTGCAACAAAACGCGAAGTTCCAGTCAAGGCCATTGTGAGTCGGTTGTTGTAAACCGTCTATGATTCATCCGTCATTTCAATTGCTATTGAAAGATCATTGTCTTCCTCGATACGCAACATTCGAATGTCTCTAACTGCAGGTGAAAACCATGGAAATTTCTTGGACAATTTTTGAACTGTTGTAACGCAACTGACTGCATTTACGGAATCATTGCCAAAATAGGTGCTGCCCTGCATCCACTCAAATCCACGCGCTGCCAAATAACGGCGAATTTCAGCACAGGCATTGTTTGGATGATTGCCATCATAGACGTCAGACAATGTCTGTGTGTCGAGATCGAACACAATTGCATACATAGAGTTCCCTCCGGTTCTATTATGCCCAATCCCTGCCATTTCAATTTATCCTTTGTCTGAAGAACATCATCGCGTCAATAAACCCTCGCCTTCGGTTTGATGTAGCTGACTTCGTTGCTCATCGTATAGGTATGGACGGGCCGTGTATCGAGGGAGACCGTGCGTTTGTCATCATCGGCATAGGCCAGTGTGTGATGCATCCAGTTCTTGTCGTCGCGGTCGGGAAAGTCTTCATGGGCGTGGGCACCACGGGATTCTTTCCTGTTGGCAGCCGATTCGACAGTGACCACAGCCTGTGAAATGAGATTGTCAAATTCCAGCGTTTCCACCAGATCGGTGTTCCAAATCAGACCCCGGTCTTCGACCGAAATACTGTCAGAGGCCGACCAAACATCGGCAATTTTCTTTTGACCCTCTTCGAGAATTTCCGTTGTGCGGAAAACGGCGCAATTGGTTTGCATGGTTTCCTGCATGGCATCGCGCAACTTGGCGGTTGGTGTGTCACCATTGGCATGGCGGAAATGATCAAGCCTTGACAGGGCGAGGTCTCCGGCATCTGCAGGCAAGGGTGCATGGCTTTGGCCCGCCTGCACGGTTTCGCGGCAGCGCAAGCCAGCAGCCCGTCCGAAGACCACAAGGTCAATCAGTGAGTTTGATCCAAGGCGATTTGCACCATGGACCGAAACACAGGCGGCCTCGCCCACAGCCATCAGGCCGGGTACGATTGAATCAGGATCACCATCGACCTTGTCCAGGACCTCACCGTGGTAGTTGGTGGGAATGCCGCCCATATTATAATGAACAGTTGGAATAACCGGAATCGGATCACGGGTGACATCGACGCCAGCAAAAATCTTTGCGGATTCCGAAATACCCGGCAGGCGTTCGGCCAGAAGCTCGGGATCAAGGTGATCCAGGTGCAAGAAGATATGGTCCTGTTTGGGACCAACGCCGCGTCCTTCGCGGATTTCCATGGTCATGGACCGCGATACCATGTCGCGAGGTGCAAGGTCTTTCACGGAAGGTGCATAGCGCTCCATAAAGCGCTCTCCCTCGGAATTGACGAGATAGCCACCTTCGCCGCGCGAACCCTCGGTGATAAGGCAACCTGCGCCATATATTCCAGTTGGATGGAACTGGATGAATTCCATGTCCTGCAATGGCAATCCAGCCCGCAATATCATGGCGTTACCGTCACCGGTACAGGTATGAGCGGATGTGCAGGAGAAATAGGCGCGGCCATATCCGCCCGTGGCAAGAATGGTTTTGTGGGCCCTGAAGCGATGCATTTCACCAGTTGCCAGGTCCATGGCGATGACACCACGGCAGGCCCCGTCTTCCATGATCAGATCAATTGCAAAGTATTCGATATAGAATTCTGCGTCATATTTCAGGCTTTGTCCGTAAAGCGTATGCAGCATGGCATGTCCGGTCCGGTCAGCCGCGGCGCAAGTGCGCTGGGCGGGAGGACCTTCGCCAAATTCCGTGGTCATGCCACCGAACGGGCGCTGGTAGATCTTGCCTTCTTCTGTGCGTGAAAATGGCACACCGAAGTGATCAAGTTCGTAAACCGCCTTTGGTGCTTCCCGGCACAGATATTCAATGGCGTCCTGATCACCCAGCCAGTCCGACCCCTTCACGGTGTCATACATATGCCATTGCCAGGTGTCCTTGCCCATATTCCCAAGCGATGCGGCGACGCCACCCTGAGCCGCAACTGTGTGGGAGCGGGTTGGAAAGACCTTGGTGATGCACGCGGTTTTGAGGCCTGCCTGGGCAGCACCCAATGTGGCTCTCAGTCCGGCACCACCTGCCCCAACAACGCAAACGTCAATCGTGTGGTCAATAAATTCATAGGCGCTGGTGGTATTTGTCTTTTTGGATTTAGCTGCTTTAGCCATTTATGTGTCAGCCTCCGAAGCCGATTTTCAAAACCGCAAATGCGCAGGCAATGGCCATTGCAAATGCAAAAAATGTGTTGGCGACCAGAAGGGCTTTGCCGACACCTCCATGGACATAGTCTTCAATGATAACCTGCATGCCCAGTTTCATGTGATAAATGCCGGACGTGATGACCATCAGCATGATTATAGCAACCCAAGGCTTGGAAAGACATGCGACAACCTCGCCATGGGAGGCGCCATTGAGCACGATCAACACGTAGAGGAAAAATCCAATCAGCGGGATATTGGCGATTGCCGTTAGTCGCTGACGCCAGAAGTGTTCGGTTCCATCCTTGGCTGAACCCAGGCCCCGTACCCGCGAAAGCGGTGTGCGCATATCGTTTTGTGTCGCCATGACCCGCCCCTATCTCGCTGTATATCCGACAATCCAGATCAGGATTGTCAGCACAACTGTGACCACCGGATGAATCTTTGCCATGGCGGTGGTGAAATGTTTATCCAGTGCGGCACCGGTGTCCTGGACCAGATGTTTGAGGCCACCAAGCAAGTGATGGATCAGTGCCAATGTGTAGCCAAACAGGATGATGCGTCCGATCCATGATCCGAAAAACCAGTTTGCTGTTTCAAAGGCTGCGGGGCCGGAAGCTGCGGCAATCAGCCACCAGGCGACCAGAATGGTGCCGAAATAAAGCGCCGCGCCCGTAATGCGATGTGTAATAGACATCACCATTGTGGGAATGGGCTTGTAGATTTCCAGATGGGGTGAAATGGGTCGTGGCTTGGCCGCGCCCGTTGTGGGGGTGGTGTCAGTCATCTTGTCCTAACAGAGAACTCCGTTCTGTTCGGCGCCACCTTAGTCAAAGCTTAGCGCCATTAAAAGAGGTCCTTTCGACGTAGACATTGAAATTGTCTTGTGTTTGCAGGATTGTCCTCGCAGTCATACCAGTTCATGTTCAACCATGTAGTTGGAGGCCTCAGTAACACTCTGATCGATGTCGATAAACTCGATACCCAGCAATTGTTCTGCCTGCTTTGTTGAAAAACGTGTTGGGCGACCCAGGCTTGGCACAATTGAACGCAATTGCCTGTCGAACACGGCCAATAATCTAATCAACCAGTTGGGGGCCGTGCGGGTGACAATTTTGCGCGTTGGATGGGCGGTTTTCAGGATTTGCGCCACTTGCTGAATCCATACAAAGCCACTCACCCCTATTATTCGCTGATTATATGTCTCGGGATTGTTGATCGCGCGCACATGCATGCGGGCAATGTCGCGCACATCTACCGCGTTGAATCCGATCTTGGGAAGGGCCGGATCGCGCGCAGCCAGCATGCGCAGCAGGACATACATCGAGCTTTGAAAATGGCTGTCGAGTGGTGGTCCAAATACGAAGCCTGGATTGATTGCAGTCAGTTGCATCTCAGGTGCCTGATTTTCAACAAAGTCCCAGGCGGCCCTTTCTGCAAGGGTTTTGGATTTGGCATAGGGGAGACAAGTCGGGTGGTCGATATCCGACCAGTGGCTTTCGTCAAACACTGCCCCTTGCGGCAAATCTGCCCGGTAAGCGACGGCTGCGATCGAAGAAGTGAGAACCACGCGCTTTACATTATTGTGTGCTGCAGCCCGAAGGGCCCGCAATGTACCGTTCACGGCGGGCCGAACAACATCGTCTTCATTGTCAGGAACCCCGGTTGGGACTGGCGAGGCCGTATGTAGCAATATGTCAATATTCTCAAATGCTTCATTCCAACCCTCATCGCTGTTGAGGTCGAGTTCAACAAAGGTTAGGGCTTCATCCAGATCGACATCATTTGCAAGATGTGGACGTATGGCTTCAACGACCTGCATTGCGCGCTGGTTCGATCTTACAGAACCTGTCACCTGATATCCGGCCCGCAACAGCATCAGAACAATATGCTTGGCAATAAACCCGGATGCTCCGGTCACGAATACTCTTTTTGTCTCCGGCATGGACCAGCTCTTTTTGCCTGAAAATTTGCCTCTATGCTTCATGTGGAGATCAAATATGCATGAAGCAAGATGCGCATTGGCCTACGCAGCCAAAATGCTGCTGATCACGGCAAGGTGAGACAATTTGCGCGATTCCTGCCTTGAGCCTCACCTGAATTGACGGCACATATCTTGCAAACATCACCAAGAAGGCCTTTTTCCAATGAAACGCATTGTCATGTTGACCCTAACCGCCGGTCTGGTGTCGTCCTTTCAGATGGCACAGGTTGGTGCCGCAGAAAAAACAGCGATTTTCGCTGGGGGCTGTTTTTGGTGCATCGAAAAGGACTTTGAACATGTGCCCGGCGTAGTCGACGTGGTGTCCGGCTATACTGGTGGGTCCAAGAAAAACCCGACCTATCGTAGCCATGAAGGTCATCGCGAAGCGGTCAAGATTACTTATGACGATGCCAAGGTCAGTTATGATCAATTGCTGAGCATTTTTTGGCGCACTGTTGATCCGACCGACGATGGCGGACAGTTCTGCGACCGAGGTTTTGCCTATTCCACTGCAGTTTATGCCCTGGATGGGGACCAACTTTCGGCTGCGCAGGTTTCAAAGAAAGAAGCGTCTGAAGCACTCAAACAACCCATAGCGACTGAAATAGCCATGGCTTCTTTCTGGACGGATGCCGAGGGCTATCATCAGGACTACTACAAAAAGAACCCCGTTCGCTACAAATATTACCGGTATCGCTGTGGCCGCAATCAACGCGTTGAGCAGCTCTGGGGTGATCAAGCCTATAAGGGTGTTGTGCATGGAAGCTGACTGGCGGTGGTCTACAGAGCGGATTAGCGAATTTATTTGTGCCTATTGTTATTGAATTCTGCGCAGGCTTGTCTTAGGCCTGATCAGATTTTGCGTTTGAACGAATATCAAATGGCTTAATGGGGCGTTTACCCTAAATTTAGCTGATTTGGTGTAAGAATGACGCCTAGATTTGATCAGTGATGTTTTGTGTTGTCTTATTAAGCCCAAAATATTGCGCTAAGCGGCAGACCAGGAACGATAGTTATGGCCAAGAACATGATCCAGAATAGCCCTGTGGGCGCCTCATTTGGTGGGTTGTCTCACTTTTCCGCGGGCATTGCGCGCGATGCTGTGCGCATAGCGCCAGTTGCATTGATTGCGGCTGTTCTCGTGACAGGCTGTCAACGCACTTCAGGAGTTTATCAGGGCGGCGGACTTCCCACCCAGCAAAGCCCAACAAGTTTGGAACCTGCACCGCTTCCGCCCGTCCAGCAGGGTGAATTGCAGCCAGCTGCTCCAACTGGTCAAGAGGGTATACCGGCGGTTCCCGGCACACCGGGTACAGAAGAAACCACTCAGGTGGCTGCAGCTGAACCCCCGGTTGGGGCTCAACCTGTCACGCGTCAGGCCATGGTTGGTGCCTGGACAGTGAGCACTGGCGGTTCAAATTGTCAGATTTTTCTTGCTTTGACTAAATGGTCAGGCGGTTATCGTGCTGCGTCTCGCGGGTGTTCGGCACCGGCAATTTCCGACGTTCAGGCCTGGGATGTGAAAGGCAAGCAGGTGGTCCTGGTAACCTCGGCCGGCAATACGGCAGCAACGCTCTATCGCTCCAGCGAACAGCGCTATGACGGCTCCACCAATGGCGGTGGTGCAATATCGTTCACGCGCTAACGTGAATTCAGGAATAATTTCAATTTCCTGACGGGATGCGGGACTATTGATGGCTCAACCAGACCATGAGTGACGCCGAAGAACGAAGTTTGCAAAAGGCTGAACAGACTGGTGGTCGATTGGCCCAATCGATTGACGAGTCCATTTCCTCTGGCGATTTGGTGTTTGACCCTGCCCAACAGGCGACCATCGCTACGTTGGATTTAATTCTCGATCAGCTCCATACACCTCCGTTAGGTAACAAAAAGAGTGCACTAGGGTGGCTGTTTGCCAAAAAGCCAGCTCAATTCGAGCATGCTGTGCGCGGTCTTTATCTTTGGGGTGGGGTAGGACGTGGCAAGACCATGCTGATGGACCGTTTCTTTGACCTTGCGCCGCACGGATCAGGAGCAAAGGCCAAAAAGCGTGTTCACTTTCACGCCTTCATGCAGGATGTGCACAGCCGTATCCATGCCTGGCGTCAATTGCAGAAAACCGCCCAGGAAAGATCCGCTGACCCAATTCCGCCACTGGCCGCGGAGTTGGCAGGCGAAAGCAGGCTTTTGTGTTTTGATGAATTTGCGGTCACTGATGTGGCTGACGCCATGCTTCTGGCGCGCCTGTTTACCGGGCTTTTCAACCATGGAGTGACCATTGTGGCGACGTCTAATGTGGCACCGGATGACCTCTACAGGAATGGCCTGAACCGCTCGTTTTTTTTGCCTTTCATCGCCTTGGTGAAGGAAAAAATGACGGTCCTTGAGCTGGATTCTCAAACTGATTACCGCATGGAATTGCTGTTCAATGGCACCGTTTATATGACTGGGGATTCTGCCGATGCGGAAATGGCGCATTTATGGGGAGAGATGACGTCGGGGCTGACAGTTGAGGGTGCATCGATCACAGTGGCAGGTCGCACGACAGAATTTGCCACGACCTGTGGAGGCTTGTTACGCGAGAGTTTTGCAGCCCTTTGTGAAAGGCCCCTGGGAGCCGGAGATTATCTGGCAATTGCAGACCGTTTTCACACGCTGTTCCTCGAACATGTTCCAGTGATGCACATTTCTGACCGGAATGCAGCAAAGCGTTTTATTGCACTCGTTGACACGCTTTACGACCGGCGTAGAATCCTGATCGTCAGTGCTGAGGCTCGCCCCTCGCAACTCTATCCGGTGGATCACGGAACAGAAGCATTTGAGTTTCAGCGTACAATTTCACGTTTGCGGGAGATGCAAAGTGAACAATGGCTCGATCAATTGTTGCACCAACCGAGTTGAACAGCAAAGCTCGGGCATAGTGTGACTCCCTATCGACAATTCTGGTTCAAACCGGAAATCAGGACTTGAATCGTGAAAATACGACCAAAGTACTGCATTTTCACGACGGGTTGTGTTGTCATTTTTTGAATCTCTTGTAAGTCTTCTTTTCATTGTAGGCGTGGAAAACGCGTTAAAATTCTTACGTAAAAGGAAGACAACATATGGCTCGCAACACGATTGCCCTGATCGGATCTGGCATGATCGGTGGCACTTTGGCTCACCTGGCCGGACTGAAAGAGCTGGGTGACGTTGTTTTGTTTGATATCGCTGAAGGCATCCCGGAGGGTAAGGCGCTCGATATAGCTGAATCCTCTCCGGTTGATGGTTTTGACGTGAAACTCTCTGGTACCCAGTCTTATGAAGCCATCAAGGGTGCTGACGTGTGTATCATCACAGCGGGCGTGGCACGCAAGCCCGGCATGTCTCGCGATGACTTGTTGGGTATCAACCTCAAGGTCATGGAACAGGTCGGCGCCGGTATCAAGAAATATGCGCCAAATGCATTTGTCATTTGTATCACCAATCCCCTGGACGCCATGGTCTGGGCCTTGCAGAAATTTTCGGGCCTCCCCAAAAACATGGTGGTCGGAATGGCGGGTGTGCTGGATTCTTCACGTCTGAAGCATTTTCTTGCCGACGAGTTCGATGTTTCCATCAAGGATGTGACGGCCTTCGTGCTGGGCGGCCACGGAGATACAATGGTTCCACTTGCTAAATATTGCACGGTGGCCGGTATTCCACTGCCTGATCTCGTGAAGATGGGGTGGTTGACGAAGGATCGGATGGAAGAAATTTTTGATCGTACCCGCAAGGGTGGTGGTGAGATTGTGGCTCTGCTGAAAACCGGCTCTGCCTATTACGCACCGGCAGCGTCTGCAATCTCTATGGCTGAATCCTATCTTCATGATCAAAAGCGGGTATTGCCCTGTGCCGCCAATCTGAAGGGCGAATATGGCATTCAGGATATGTATGTTGGCGTGCCGGTCATCATCGGAGAAGGTGGTGTGGAGCGCGTCATCGAAGTGGAAATGAGCAAAACTGATCAAAAGGCATTTGCAAAATCAGCACAAGCCGTTGCTGATCTGTGCGAAGCTTGTTCAGAGATTGCGCCAAATCTGAAGTAGTTTTGTTTTCAATGGGCTGTCAAAGTGGTCTGCCACTGCCCTGAAACGAATTAATTGGCCTGGCAACAAGGTTGCCGGGCATTTGGGAGAGAACGGAAGACATTCATGAACATTCACGAATACGAGGCCAAGCAGGTCTTGGCGAAATTTGGAGCGCCAATCTCCAAAGGTGTGCCGGTTTTGGAAGCCGCGGATGTTGACAAGGCTCTGGCTGAATTGCCGGGTCCCGTCTACGTCGTAAAAAGCCAGATTCATGCCGGCGGGCGCGGCAAAGGAAAGTTCAAGGAACTTTCTGAAGATGCCAAGGGTGGTGTACGCGTTTCATTTTCAAAAGATGAAGTGCGGGCCAATGTAGCAGAGATGCTCGGCAATACACTGGTCACCAAGCAAACCGGCCCGGAAGGCAAGCAGGTCAACCGCCTTTATATCGAGGATGGGGCGGATATTGATCGCGAGCTATACTGTTCTATCCTTGTCAATCGTGAAACCGGCAAGGTCTCGTTTGTGGCCTCTACCGAGGGTGGCATGGACATTGAAGCTGTGGCGGAAGAAACTCCGGACAAGATCCACACCATTGATGTGACTGCCTCGCAGGGCGTGACCAGCGATACAATTGCTGCACTTGTGTCGGCTTTCGAGCTGACCGGACCTGCAATGGAAGAAGCTGCGGAGCTGTTCACCAATCTCTATACGGCCTTTGTGGAAACCGATATGAGCCTGCTTGAGGTCAACCCGCTGGTAGTGCTTGGGAATGGATCCCTTCGGGTGCTGGATGCCAAGGTATCCTTCGATGGAAATGCAGAATTCCGTCATCCCGAATTGCAGGAATTACGTGACCTGACTGAAGAGGATGCCAAGGAAATCGAGGCCTCCAAGTATGACCTTTCCTATGTGGCTCTGGATGGCGAAATTGGCTGCATGGTCAACGGCGCCGGTCTCGCCATGGCAACCATGGATATTATCAAGCTTTACGGTGCCGAACCGGCCAACTTTCTTGATGTTGGTGGGGGGGCAACGACCGAAAAAGTTACCGCAGCTTTCAAGATCATTACCGGAGATCCAAAGGTGAAGGGCATACTGGTCAATATCTTTGGTGGTATCATGCGGTGTGATGTGATTGCCGAGGGTGTTGTGACTGCTGTTAAGGATGTCGGACTTAAAGTGCCATTGGTTGTCCGTCTGGAAGGCACCAAGGTTGAGGAAGGTAAGAAGATCCTGAACGAGAGTGACGTGGATGTTGTTGCAGCGGATGATCTTGACGACGCTGCCCAAAAGATCGTCAAGGCGGTGTCGAGCTAATGGCTGCCTGTCGGTCCACATCCAAATTGGGGTTGGTGTTAGCGCTGTTGGCGCCTTTTTCAGCTGGGGGCGTATTGGCGGAAGAAAACCCGGACCCGGTCTATGTCTTTAACCGTATTTGTTACGCTCAAGTTCCAAATCTTGCGGCCATTGAAACCATGGCTACCAAACTGGCCTGGCGTGCAATGCCAGCCGACGAGCTTGAGCAGTTCAAGAGCTATGACAATCCCAAAGTCCTGCTGGGCTGGGATGCGCAGGTGGGTGAACGGCTGTTTCGCGTTGGCATCACCCAATCGGATCTGACGGACAAGATGAAAGAAACCTTCCCGGATTTTGCAAGTGGCACGGCAACATCCTGCTCAATCGTTCTGGACGACCAGCAGGATGCGGCGCAGTTCATGCCCGATATGCAGGCCCTGGCGGGGAAGGATCCTATATCCACTGACGTGCAGGAAGGCCTGTTGCGCACAACCACATGGGCTGGTGGAAATGAAGATTTGAAAGTCTTCCTGTTTGCCAAGGCACCGCCAACCGGCAAGGGTGGCTTGCTCAACGTAACAATTTTACAGAAATAATGCATAGAACGGAGCCATCAAATCGATGTCCATCCTGATCAATAAAGATACCAAAGTTATCGTACAGGGCCTAACCGGAAAGACAGGCACATTCCATACAGAACAGGCGCTGGCCTATCATGGCACGCAAATGGTTGCTGGCACCCATCCCAAGAAGGGTGGTGAAACCTGGACGGCATCGAACGGAACCGGCGAATTGCCGATCTTCACCACTGTCGCAGAAGCGAGGGACGCAACAGGTGCCAATGCTTCGGTGATTTATGTTCCGCCTGCAGGATGTGCTGCAGCCATAGAAGAAGCGATTGATGCTGAAATTCCGCTCATTGTTGCCATCACCGAAGGCGTCCCGGTGCTGGACATGGTGCGGGTCAAGGAAAAACTCGACAAGTCGCAATCAAGACTGGTCGGACCGAATTGCCCCGGTGTGTTGACACCGGATGAATGTAAGATCGGCATCATGCCGGGCAGCATTTTCAAGAAGGGCAGTGTGGGCATTCTATCGCGCTCGGGCACTTTGACATATGAAGCGGTGTTCCAGACCAGCAATGCGGGTCTTGGGCAGACAACAGCTGTTGGAATTGGCGGCGACCCGGTCAAAGGGACGGAGTTCATCGACATTCTGGAAATGTATCTTGCAGATGAGGCCACCCAATCCATCATCATGATTGGAGAGATCGGCGGATCGGCCGAGGAGGAAGCAGCACAATTTATCGCTGACGAAGCCAGGAAGGGCCGTTCAAAACCCACTGTTGGATTTATTGCCGGACGAACTGCGCCTCCAGGCCGTACCATGGGACATGCCGGAGCTGTGATTTCCGGTGGCAAGGGCGGAGCCGAGGACAAGATTGAGGCATTGGAAGCTGCCGGCATTCGGGTTTCTCCGTCTCCCGCGAAACTCGGTGAGACACTGGTTTCCCTGTTGAATGAATAAGTGAGTTGGAGAAAGCCGCGTCCAGCGGCGATGATCATTTGGAGGCGGGTAAAACCCCGTGAAGAGTAATGGCCCGTCAAGAAGCGAATGAAGCCTTTGCCAATACCTCATTTCTGTATGGCGGCAATGCCGGTTATATCGAAGAACTTTACGCGCAGTACCGCGAAGACCCTGCCTCATTAAGCACCGATTGGCAGGTATTTTTCGAAGGGCTTGGCGACAATGCTGCCGATGTGCTGAAAAACGCGCAGGGGGCCTCCTGGAAACGGTCCAACTGGCCGATTGCTGCCAATGGTGAATTAGTTTCCGCCTTAGACAGTCACTGGTCCGACGAGGAGGTTATATCCGATGCCAAGGTCGAGGCTCGTATTGCGGAAGCTGCCAAAGCCAATGGCAAGACTGCTTCTCCAGTTGATGTCCAGCAGGCCACACGGGATTCAATCCGCGCGATCATGATGGTACGCGCCTATCGCATGCGCGGCCACCTTCATGCTGATCTCGACCCGCTTGGCATTGCTGGCAACAAGGAAGATCATAACGAGCTACATCCTTCGGCCTATGGCTTTACGGAAGCGGACTATGAGCGCCCGATATTCCTCGACAAAGTGCTTGGCATGGACTTTGCGACCATTCCGCAAATGCTGGAAATTCTCAAACGCACCTATTGCTCCACGTTGGGTGTTGAGTTCATGCATATTTCCGATCCAGCTGAAAAATCATGGATTCAGGAGCGGATAGAGGGACCGGACAAGAGTATTGAATTCACGAAAAACGGCAAACTGGCCATTTTGAACAAGCTTGTAGAGTCTGAAGGGTTTGAGAAGTTTCTTGACGTCAAATACAAGGGCACCAAGCGATTTGGCCTGGATGGTGGTGAAGCGCTGATCCCTGCTCTGGAACAAATCATCAAGCGCGGCGGACAACTTGGTGTGCAGGATATTATTCTGGGCATGGCCCATCGAGGCCGATTGAATGTTCTGACCAATGTGATGAGCAAGCCGTTTCAGGCGGTATTTCACGAGTTCAAGGGCGGGTCTTTCAAGCCAGACGAGGTGGAAGGGTCCGGTGATGTGAAATATCATCTGGGTGCAAGTTCGGACCGTGAATTTGACGGCAACAGCGTTCATCTGTCGTTGACGGCCAACCCGTCACATCTGGAAATCGTTAATCCTGTGGTTCTGGGCAAAGCCAGGGCAAAACAGGACCAGTTGCGTCCAAGACGCGAAGATGGAACCCGCGACCGTTCTTGCGTATTGCCATTGCTGCTCCATGGGGATGCGGCTTTTGCCGGACAAGGTGTTGTGGCCGAATGTTTCGGCCTGTCAGGCTTGAAGGGCCACATTACGGGTGGTTCAATTCACGTGATCATCAACAACCAGATAGGTTTCACTACCAATCCGCGATTCTCACGCTCGTCTCCTTACCCCTCGGACGTGGCCAAGCTCATTGAAGCCCCGATCTTCCATGTCAATGGAGATGATCCGGAGGCCGTGGTTTACGCAGCCAAAATCGCAACCGAGTTCCGTCAACAATTTGGCAAACCAGTTGTCATCGACATGTTCTGTTATCGTCGTTATGGCCACAATGAAGGCGATGAACCTTCTTTTACCCAACCGATCATGTATCGCGAAATCAAATCCCATCCATCAACGCTGACGAAATATGCAGAGCGTCTTGAAAGGGAAGGCCTGCTGTCAGCAACCGGCAAGGACGAGCAGGTAGCAGCTTTTCGGGCCAAACTTGACGGCGATTTTGAAGCCGCTGAGAGTTTCAAACCTAACAAGGCGGACTGGTTGGACGGGGCATGGTCCGGCCTGAAGGAAGCTGAGGGTCCCGATGGGCCGCGACGCGGACAAACTGGTGTGCCGATTGAAGAACTTCGCGAAGTTGGTCAAAAGATCACTCAGATTCCAGAAGGCTTCAATGTCCACCGCACAATCAAAAGGTTCATGGAAAACCGTGCCAAAATGATTGATGCCGGTGAAGGTCTCGATTGGGCTACAGGTGAGGCATTGGCTTTTGGTACCCTGCAGATGGAAGGCAGCAAGGTGCGTCTTTCCGGACAGGATTGCGAACGGGGGACATTTTCTCAACGCCATTCGGTCCTCTATGACCAGCAAACCGAAGACCGCTACATTCCCCTGTCAAATCTGGGAGAGGGTGCAGCCGGCTACGAAGTGATCAACTCCATGCTTTCGGAAGAAGCCGTACTTGGATATGAATATGGCTATGCTCTGGCTGAGCCCAATGGATTGACCATTTGGGAAGCCCAGTTTGGTGATTTCGTCAATGGCGCACAGGTGGTGATTGACCAGTTCATCTCATCCGGTGAACGCAAGTGGCTGCGTATGTGCGGTTTGGTAATGCTCTTGCCCCACGGTTATGAGGGTCAGGGGCCGGAGCATTCTTCGGCACGGCTGGAGAGGTTTCTGCAATCCTGCGCTGAAGACAACATGCAGGTTGCCAATTGCACTACACCTGCCAACTATTTCCACATTCTGCGTCGTCAGTTGCGGCGTGAATTCCGCAAGCCCTTGGTGATGATGACTCCCAAAAGCTTGTTGAGGCACAAGCGTGCGGTCTCCAGACTTGATGAATTTGGCCCGGATACGAGCTTCCATCGCCTGCTCTGGGATGATGCGGAAATGCTCGAAGACCAGTCGATCAAACTGGTCAAGGACAACAAGATCAGACGGGTCGTGCTGTGCAGCGGCAAGGTTTATTTCGATCTCTATGAGGATCGCGAAGCGCGTGGCCTGAACGACATCTATCTGTTGCGTGTGGAACAGTTGTACCCGTTCCCCGCCAAAGCGTTGATCAATGAACTGTCACGTTTTAAGAATGCAGAAATTGTCTGGTGTCAGGAAGAGCCGAAAAACATGGGCGCCTGGGGCTTTATAGAACCTTATCTGGAATGGGTTCTGTCGCATATCGAGGCCAAACACAAACGTCCACGTTATGCAGGTCGCCCCGCTGCTGCATCTCCAGCCACCGGACAGATGTCCAAACATCTGGCCCAGTTGCAGGCGTTTCTCGAAGAGGCGCTTGGAAATTAGCATAGGTCGGATCCGGCCTTCCACACAATTGAAATGAACTACACTACGACCAAACGGGATTGGCAAAATGGCTACTGAAATTCGTGTTCCCACCTTGGGTGAATCGGTCACTGAAGCAACCATTGGCAAATGGCTAAAACAACCAGGTGACGCGGTAAAGGTCGATGAGCCGCTTGTCGAGCTGGAAACCGACAAGGTGAGCATGGAAGTGCCTGCCCCGGCAGATGGTGTTCTGCAGGAAATCATGGCTGCCGAAGGCGAGACTGTTGGTGTCGACGCCTTACTTGGTTCGGTTGGAGCAGGTGATGGTGTGCCTGCTGCTGCTGCAACCTCAACCGGTGCGGTGGCAGCTGCAGAAACCGACGGTGAGCTTTTGGATGTGATAGCTCCCAGTGCTGGCGAATCAGTTACAGAAGCTGAGGTCGGTACATGGTATGTAGCGGTTGGGGATGCGGTGTCTGTCGACGATCCTGTCGTTGAATTGGAAACCGACAAGGCGGCCATGGATGTTCCCGCATCAGGAGCCGGTGTTCTGAAGGAAATTCTTGCTGAAACAGGGTCGGTGATCGCACCCGGTGACGTGATTGGCCGTATTCAACTTGGGGGCGCGGCGACCACGGCGTCCGCGGCGACTGCAACTCCAACTGCCAGTGCACCCGCCGCGATGTCCGGTACTACTCAACCGTCCCCTGCTGCTGCCAAAATGATGGCCGACAAAGGTGTGTCGGCAGGAGCTGTTGAGGGCAGCGGAAATCGCGGACAGGTGCTGAAAGGTGATGTCATTGCGGCCCTTGAGAAAGGTGCGACGGCGCCCACCGCCACCTCCATCGCAGCCACTTCGGCTGCGCGCCCGGCTTCCAGTGCGGAAGATGAAGTGCGCGAGGAACGGGTTCGTATGACCCGCCTGCGTCAAACCATTGCGCGCCGGTTGAAGGATGCACAAAATACGGCAGCCATGCTGACCACGTTCAACGAGGTGGACATGGGTCCGGTCATGGAATTGCGCAAATCCTACAAAGATCTGTTTGAGAAGAAGCACGGTGTGAAACTTGGGTTCATGGGGTTCTTTGCCAAAGCTGTTTGTCATGCGCTGAAAGAAATTCCAGCCGTCAACGCCGAGATTGACGGTACAGACATCATCTACAAGAATTACGCCCATATCGGTGTGGCGGTTGGAACAGACAAAGGACTAGTTGTTCCCGTGGTTCGCGATGCTGACCAGATGAGCATTGCTGAAATCGAACAGGAAATAGGCAATCTGGGACGCAAGGCCCGTGACGGCAAGCTGGGTATGGACGACATGCAGGGCGGCACGTTCACCATTTCCAATGGCGGTGTATATGGTTCGCTCATGTCCACTCCAATCCTCAATGCACCTCAATCCGGTATTTTGGGAATGCACAAGATCGAGGAACGTCCGGTTGTGCGCAGTGGTGAGATTACCACTGCCATGATGATGTATTTGGCCCTTTCCTACGATCACCGCATTGTTGACGGAAAGGAGGCCGTGACCTTCCTTGTGCGAGTGAAGGAAAGTCTTGAAGATCCTCAACGTCTCGTTCTGGATCTGTAGTACATGGCGCGGGTGTTTTTGATTACCGGAGGCAGTCGCGGGATTGGTGCGGCGGTGGCTCGTTTGGCCGGAGCCGCCGGTGCGAAGATTTGCATCAACTACGTGTCAAATGCAGAGGCAGCCAATGCCGTTGTCTCCGAAGTTGCAGCTGCAGGCGGTGAGGCGGTGGCCTGCCAGGGCGATATGGCTGTTGAATCAGACATCTTGCGGGTGTTTGACGCGTGCGAAGCGAAGTTTGGAACTGTCGATGTGCTCATCAACAATGCTGGTGTACTGGATACCGAAGGCCGGCTTGAAGATTTCCCGGCAGATCGCATTGCCAGAATTATCGATCTCAACGTGACCGGAGCCCTGTTGTGCGCGCGCGAAGCGGTTCGTCGGATGTCGACAAAGAACGGCGGGCGGGGTGGTGCGATCATCAATATTTCATCCATGGCCGCGACACTTGGCGGTGGTGGCGTTTATGTCGACTATGCTGCATCCAAAGGGGCGATGGATACGATGACCATCGGGCTATCGCGGGAAGTCGCCCTGGAGGGAATACGGGTCAATGCAATCAGACCCGGCATTATTGAAACAGATATCCATGCTTCAGGTGGCAATCCAACTCGTGCCAGGGATCTTGCCCACACGGTTCCAATGGGCCGCGCCGGACTGGCGGGGGAGGTTGCAGAGGCCGCACTATGGTTGGCGTCCGACAAGGCGTCCTATGTTACCGGCAGTATTCTCAATGTCTCTGGTGGCCGATAGGCGCTGGATGACCAGACAACAAAACGCAGGAAAGAACTCAAATGGCTGATCAATTTGATGTTGTTGTAATCGGATCCGGACCGGGGGGATATGTCTGCGCAATCAAGGCAGCGCAGCTGGGCTTGTCTGTTGCTATTGTGGAGAAATCCCCAACCCTCGGTGGCACCTGCCTCAATGTGGGCTGCATCCCGTCCAAGGCACTGCTTCACGCATCTGAGATGTTCCACGAGGCGCAGCACGGCCTGGACAAGCTTGGCGTTGAAACGAGTAAACCGAAGCTCAACCTGAAAAAAATGATGGCTCACAAGGACGCCACCGTGAAATCCAATGTCGATGGTGTTGCCTTCTTGATGAACAAGAACAAGATCAAGGTATTTCACGGAACAGGGTCGATTGCCGGTCCAAACAGCGTATCTGTCAGCGATGAGTCAGGAAAAATCGAGCTCCTGAACACCAAAAACATCGTCATTGCAACAGGTTCGGCCGTGGCCGGTATTCCTGGTCTGGATGTCGAATTTGATGACAAAGTTATTGTATCTTCCGATCATGCTATTGCGCTCCCCAAAGTGCCAAGAGAGATGATTGTTGTTGGTGGTGGCGTGATTGGTCTGGAACTTGGTTCCGTTTGGTCGAGACTTGGAGCCAACGTGACTGTGGTTGAATATCTTGGAACAATCCTCGGTGGCATGGATGGTGGGGTTTCAAAGCAGTTCCAGCGCACGCTCAAGAAGCAGGGTTTCACCTTCAGGATGAATTCCAAGGTGACTGCAGTCTCCAAGAAAGGCCGCAAGGCGAGTGTCACTTTCGAACCGGTCAAGGGCGGCGATGCGACAAAACTGGAAGCAGATGTGGTTCTCGTGGCGACAGGTCGTACCCCCTACACAGATGGACTTGGCCTCGACACAGTGGGGATAGAAATGCAACGCGGCAAGGTGAAAACCGACGCCCATTGGCGCACCAATGTGCCCAATATCTACGCCATCGGAGATGTTACAGATGGACCCATGTTGGCGCACAAGGCAGAAGACGAAGGGGTGGCTGTCGCCGAAACCCTTGCAGGACAACATGGCCATGTGAATTACAACGTCATACCCGGTGTCGTTTACACCATGCCCGAAGTGGCTTCAGTTGGCGCAACCGAAGAACAGCTGAAATCGGATGGTGTTGACTATGTGGCCGGACAATTCCCGTTTAGCGCCAATGGCCGCGCCCGCGCCATGAATATGACCGAGGGATTCGTCAAGTTTCTGGCTGACAAAAAAACGGATAAAGTTCTGGGCTGCCATATCGTGGGATATGGTGCAGGTGACCTTATCCACGAAGCTGCCGTTCTCATGGAGTTTGGTGGTTCGTCGGAAGACCTGGCGCGCACCTGCCATGCCCATCCTACATTGTCGGAAGTCGTGAAGGAAGCCGCGCTGGCTACCTTTGCAAAGCCGCTGCATATGTAAAAACAAAAAACCCGGCACGAAGTACCGGGTTGATTGGTGTGAGCTGGCTAATTTCAGTCGTCTATTCGTCAGTTTCTTCCAGAATGTCGGCATCCTGGCTTCCGCTGACCCTGTTTGTGCCTTCGAATACCGGTTTCTTGGCAGGGTCATAAGTTGACATGGAATGAGAACTTGAATCCTCAACAACCATTGCAGTCTGAAGGGGTTTTTCAACCTCTGCAGTTTTGCCGTAACTACAAGCCAAAGCCGGGCTGGAAATGAAAACTGATGCCAGCAGAGCGGCGGTGAATTTCTTCATTAGACTTCTCCTGCATTGTATGACCGGAACTTATGGTAGCAGAAATTGTGCAATCAGCCAACTGGGACAAGTCGGCACAGTACCGCTCTGCGTTCAAAATTGAGTTATCGGCTCAATATCCGCAAGTGTCGTCGGCGGCTCTTTCTGCGCTGTGGGTGCACAACCATTTGCTGGAACAGTATAGGTCTTCGACCTTTGAATAGGTCATGATTCCTGCCTTGACGTGATTTCCCTTGCGCTCACATCGCAAAACGATTTCGACTATCAGGCCCTTATCTGTGGTCATCTCCACAAAAGCTTCGCGATCGATGAAACCTGGATAGAGAATAAAATCCCTGGCATGAGCGCTGATCGACATTGCCAAAAACATGATCGCCGCAACTGTTAATCGCATTATCCCTACTCCGCATCGCCGGGTTCGGGCAGCATTGGTGCCGAACCTGTGCTAGGGAAAATGCAAGGGGAATGCCAGTTCTTGAGGTCGGTTTCGTGCCAGATTGGAACAATCAGGGGGTGACGCGGCTGATCCGATATCCCTTTTGTGCCAAAATGTTCAGCATTCCCTGCTCACCCGGCAGATGTAAGGCGCCAACGGCAATGAAGACCTTGCCTTGTTCGATCAGCTTTTCAGCTTCCTGCGTCATTGTGACATTGCGCCGGTCCACAATTTCTCTTTGAAACGCAGCATATTCGGCGTTTTCCTGTGCCGGAACAAATCCCTCCACGGCAACACGACGCATCAGCGACCAGATCAGAGCCGTTTTCTCCTCAAGATAGAGTTGAATCATGGTTTCAAACAGATCGTCCAGCCGGGTTCCCAAAGAGGCCGATTGAACCAACCCTTTCAGCGCAACTTCTTCTGGCAAACTGTCCATGGCCTTGAGCTGACCAATCATGGTTTCAAGGGCGACAATCTGTTTGCCTTGTTCTTTCGCCAATTGACCCAGACGGGCATCGACGACCGGTTTTTGAGCGCGCTTGCGCGCCATTTCACAGGCAGGCAAGCCCAAGGATCCCATCAATGCCCATGGCTTCATCTTGCTGGCGACAGACCATGGCAATCCGAGCTT
>JBPCWM010000221.1:0-15257 GCA_051009515.1 Rhizobiaceae bacterium
TGGCTTTTGCAATCCGGCCCTTGAGGGCTTCATGGAATGCCAGATACCGGTCATCAATTGCCCCCACGAACAGGTGGCTGGACATTTAGCTGACGGTCACACCCGAATTACCCGTAAACCTTCAGTCTGTCTTGTAGGGCCTGAGGGATTTGCCAATGCCGTGCCCGCCATGCTGGAAGCTGGTGGTGAGCGGTCACCGGTTATTTTTGTAACCGGGTCGTCTACCTTGAAACGTCAGGGAGCCGGAGGTTTCAAGGAAATTGATGATGTGACTATTGCAGCCCCTCTGGTGAAATACTCCGTCCAGATTACCGACGGTGAACGCATCAGTGAGTTCGTTGAACGCGCTTGGCAGGCCGCTACAAGCGGTTATCCAGGCCCGGTTCATTTGAGCCTGCCGGTGGACATCATGTTTTCCTCGTTCGACCCGGATGCCGGTCGCGAAGAACGCCCCTGGAACCGGGCCAGCCGCCCGGTGCCGCGCGCCTGGCCAGAACCGGATCGGTTAAAGCAGATTTTGGACATCATCTCCGCAGCCGATCGTCCGGTCGTGATCGGTGGTCATGGCGTGTGGTGGTCGCGTGCCGAGGAGAAGCTGGAAGCAATGGGCCGCAAACTGCGCCTGCCCATTTTCAACGTGCCCTATCACACCAAGCTTTTAGGAGAGGAATGTGAGGCCTATATGGGCCTTGCCGATTTCCACCAGTATCACCCCTCAAAACCCGCCATTCACGAATCAGATGTAGTGGTCATGATCGGTGGACGCCTCGATAATCAGATGAATTTTGGCAATCCTCCTTTCTTCCCCCGGGAAACTATCCTGATTTGCGTCAATGGCAGCGCTGAAGAGTTGGAATACAATCATGCTGCCGACATATCGCTGCTGTCCGATCCCGGCGCGTTTCTGGACGCATTGGCGGGTCTCAATTTGAGCTGGCCCGACTGGTTTAATTTGCAAAGGCAACGACGGGCCGATTGGGTAAGCCAGTGGGAAGCCCACATCGCCGAAGAGACCAACCGTGATGTTGCGCAAGGAGATCATATGCACCCATTACAGCTTGGCCTCGATGTTCAGGCTGAAATGGGTGAAGAAGACTGGTTGGTCTTCGATGGAGGCAACACCCATTTCTGGAATGAAATTGCCGTCAATATGGCCGGCTGGCGCGGTCAGAAACTGCGAGGAATCCTGCATCCGGGCAACTATTCCCTGCTTGGAGTGGGGGTTAGTTTTGGCATTTCTGCCAAGGCCGTACATGGTGAAAGCAATGTTGTGATTATCTCAGGGGATGGTGCTTTCTTGTCTGGTGGGCTGTCCATTGAAGCAGCCTTTCAGGAAGGTCTGCCCATCACGGTGGTCATCGATAATAATGGGGGGCTGGATTGTATCAGCCAGCAACAGGAACGTTTGTTTGAAAGCGGAAAACACTTCGCAACCGATTTTCGCGATATCCCCTTCCACACCATGTTTGAGGGCTTGGGTGGTTATGGCGAACTGGTGACTGAAAGGTCGCAACTCCGACCTGCCTTGCGACGAGCCATAGCCAGCGGCAAGACGGCCTGTTTGAATGTCAAATGTCGTGGCGTGATTTCTCCAATCGTTGCAGCAACATCCGACAAGCGCGACAAGGCATCCATTGAATAAAGATCGGAGAACCCATGGCTATGATATCTTCCCACACGCTCAATGGAGCAGACGGCACCCATGCAGGTGGGATTGCTGTACGAGTAACCAATTTGAACACGGGTAGAATCATGCTGGAATCCGCAACAGATAAAGGAGGCAGATTGTCGGAGCGGATTGATCTTGGTCATGCTGCAGCAACTGATCGTTACGAGATGGTCTTTGCCACGGCTGATTATTGGGCACAACGCATGGATGACCGCGAGCGGATCATTGATGAAGTTGTCTTCCGGTTTTCAATGCCGGATCCGGATGCCCGCTATCATTTGCCGCTGATCCTGTCGCCCAACAGTTATTCCTGTTGGATGTCTGTCGCGGAGACATAGTATGGCGGATGGCCTAAACATGTCGCGCCGCATCCGGCGTACGCCCTATACGGACCGCGTGCAGGCCGCGGGCGTGCGCGGCTATTCCGTAGTCAACCACATGCTCCTGCCAAAGGCCTTTAAAAATAGTGTCGAGGAAGATTACTGGCATCTGAAGGAACATGTCCAGATCTGGGATGTTTCCTGCCAAAGGCAGGTGGAAATTTCTGGCTCCGATGCGCAACGCCTTGTGCAATGGATGACCCCGCGAGATGTAAGCCAGGCCAAGATAGGAGACTGCCTCTACATCCCACTGATCGATGAACAGGCCGGTCTGGTCAATGACCCGGTCTTGTTGAAACTGGCACAAGACCGATTTTGGCTGTCCATTGCAGACAGTGATGTCTTGTTGTTCGCCAAGGGTCTGGCACTGGGTGCAGGCCTCAAGGTGAGCATCTGTGAGCCAGACGTATCTCCTCTGGCCATTCAGGGGCCAAAAGCTGAAAACTTACTGGCAGATCTGTTTGGTTCTCATATTCGCGATATCGGATTCTTCAAATATGGCTGGATTGATGTAAAGGGTACACGGCAGTTAATCGCGAGATCTGGATATTCACGCCAAGGTGGATTTGAAGTCTATCTCAATGGCGGACACCTTGGTGGTATCCTCTGGGACATGATCTGGGAGGCCGGGCAAGACCACAATATTACCCCTGGTTGTCCCAATTTGATCGAGCGCATTGAAGGAGGTCTGTTGTCTTATGGCAATGAGATGACATGCGACAACAATCCATTGGAAATGGGATTTGGAAAGTTCTGTGTACTGGACGGGTCGGTAGATTATCTTGGCCGCGCAGCCCTGCAGGCCATCGCACGAATAGGTATTGATGCAGAGATAAGAGGCGTGGTGTTTGGCGAAGAGCCGTGCCCCACCTGTTCAACTCCCTGGCAGGTTAAGGTTGATGGAAACCGAATTGGCCAAATTACCTCTGCCATTTATTCACCGCGATTGAAATCCAATGTTGGATTGGCGGTAATTGATCGTGACTATTGGTCACCCGGCCAACCTGTCAAAATCTGGTGCAGCGATGGCAATGCGGTACATGGCAAAGTGTCCGCACTGCCGTTTTGCTGAGTCGATTTGTGTTGTCCGCGAAACACAAAGGAGCGCATTCATTATGGTTTTTTCAAGATCAGTTGCTGCCGTTATGGCGGCAGGGTCATTGGTTCCGACGCTGGTCAGTGCCGCAGCTACGCAGATTAAGACACCGGCACCGGTCATCTATTTGGCCGACAATCTCGACGAAGCCGATGGTTTGGGATGGTGCATTGATACGGTTGGGCGCGGATTGTCTGATCGCCTTCATGCCCATTCCTGCAAGTCGCGCGGTGGCGACGTTCAGTTTCGGTTTGATCAAACAACCGGTCAAATCGCTTCTGTCACATTTGAGGGAAAGTGCATGGCACGGCACAATCCTCCCGATACGAGCAAGCCGCTTCGACTGATCCAATGTAACGATTCACCTCAACAGAGTTTTGTCTATCAGAACGAGTCGCAAACATTCAGGCCCGCAGATGAACCAAATCTTTGCTTGACCGCCGGGTCCAGCAGCCGAAAGGCCGGACCGTTCCTTTCACGTAATCTTGGGTTTGCAACCTGCTCCGAGAACAACTCCCTGTTGCAAAGGTGGGTCATAAAGAAATAGCCGCGCTCCTGCTTAATAGTAAACCAATCTTCACTCACCGAGCCATCGCCTCTGGAGGTCTCTTCATAACGAGAGAGAGCGACGTATAGGCGCCCCTTTTTAAGCGGCAATTTAGTAGCATTAGTCTTGTTGATAACCAGCTTAAAGCGAATCTCGATATCCGGAATTTAAACCTGGAATATATTGCTCATGAACGAAGCTGCCTTGTGTTTTACAAGTTTGTCTCCCTGGACAAACATTTGATTGAGCGCATACCGTAACCATTGCTGACGACAGCCATGATAAATCCGTTGGACGTATTTGTTGCGCTCATGATTGAACTTTGCAGGTGAATTACGCCTGCGCCAACAAAAATGACTGCGGGCAAGCGAGTTGCTTTGAATATATTGTCCGGTTTCAGAGTGGTCATTGCCGTGATCCATTCAGAGTATCACCTCAACATCGAGGTTCATCTGAAGGTCGCAACCGCACTCAAAAAGGTTTACAGAAATTGAAAGAATATTGCCCAAAACCCGACAGCCTCATGAATTCATGTGATTAATAATCTTTTAGAAAAGCCGAAAAGCGGCCCAACCCTTCGTTCAGGATCGCAGGATTGTTTGCATACCCAATGCGGATATAACCTTCCATGTCCAGCGCTGATCCCGGTGTGAACATGGTCCCGGTTTCCTGCAACAAGGACACGCACAGTTCGCGAGAACTCATCGGCAGTTCATACTTCAACAGTGCCGTAGTTCCCGAGCGAGGTTTTCTCCAGCTGATGAGTGGTTCAGAATCAACAAAGGCTTCAAGCAGTTCCAGATTTTCACGTGTGATCGACCGGCTGCGTGCAAGCAGCTTTTCCCCGTGCTCCAGAGCCATGTCGGCAAAATGATCGTCAATCATGCCAACCGAAATCGTGTCATAGTCACGGTGAATCATAACTGTTTCAATGACATTCTGCGGGGCTACGATCCATCCCAATCTCAAACCTGCCAATGAATAGGCTTTGGACATGCTAGCGGTGCTGATGCCCTTTTCATATACATCGACAATAGAAGCTGTCGTACCTGTGCCATCTTGATCGGTGCCGCGATAGACTTCATCACACAAAATCCAGGCGTCAATCCGACGGGCAATTACGGCAATCTCTTCTAGTAATGAACGGTCCATCAGGGCACCGGTGGGATTGTTTGGGTTGTTCAGCGCAATGAGCCGGGTACCCGATCTGGCAAGCGTGCGCAGCTCATCAAGGTCAGGTAGCCAGCCATCTTCCTCGCGCAGCTTCAATTTCTGAACATCCGCACCAATGCTGGCCGGAATGGAGTAGTGTTGCTGGTACGTTGGAACAACAGCGACAACGCGGTCTCCAGCGTTGATCAACGACTTGTGCACCAACATGTTAGCACCAATCGTACCATGGGTGATCATGACATTTGAAAGGTCCTGATCGTCATATAGTGCTGCAACCTGGCAACGTAACGACTCACTCCCCTCGATGGCACCGTAAGTCATCTTCATGGGTAGCAGGTCCGCTAGGCTCTGATCGTTTTTGCCTGCCAGTGTCAGCAATTCGCCAATCGTGATGCTTTCCACACAGGTTTCTGCAAGGTTCCATTCACATTTGGTTTCCCATTCATTCATCCAGAGTTCGACACCAAAGGGTTCAATATGCATGATCTGATCCTGTCCATGACGCACAAAGGCGGTAGCAGCGGCAGTGAGGGCATCGCACCCCGCGGCTTTATCGAAAATCGTGAATTACACTGCTCCCGCTATAGCCAAGCGGAAGGAACCTGTCCAAAGTTTCCTGAGCCTGGGCACTTGAACAAAGCTATGACCATGACTGTTGAATCACCGGAATTGGCTGCTGTTGCCCGTCGATGGCTCATCGCCCAGCAGGATCGCGATAGCGAAACACTGGTGGGGCTGTTTTCGATGTCAGACCACCTTCGGTATATCGGTACCGGCCATGGAGAAAGCTGGGCCGGGGATTTCATCCGTCAGGTATACCCCGAACATTCTGCAGAAATTCCGCGCTTCGTGGAAAAGACTGACTAGCTGGAGGCATTTGAGGCTGGTACGAGCGGATGGGCGCATTGGCAGGGCACACTGAAATTCGCACAAATCGACGAACCCAAACCCCTTCGCATCACCTGGATATTCACCATGGAGAAGGGCAGTTGGAAAGTAATTTCCATGCACCTGTCCTCGCCGCGGGCCAACAGGGAGATTGCTGGCCGTGAGCATTTCGCTTTTCGCGACTTGATACAGGCAGCAGGCAATGATCCGCGATTGTTTGGAAGGGAAGGCACGTCAGTTATAATGATTACCGACATCGTTGGCTCAACTTCGATTAACGAAGCTGTTGGGGACAGGATCTGGGCAAATACAATCGGCCGCCATATCGACAGTGTCAAAAATCTTGTTGAAGCTGAACGGGGTGTCCTGGTTAAATCCCTGGGAGACGGAACCATGTCCAGCTTTTCCTCCATTGAATTTGCACTGAATGCCGCCATCGCTATTCAAAAAACTGTTGCAGCTGATCAGAGGAAACCCCGGATTGAAATTCGAATTGGGATTCATGCCGGCGATGTAATCAAGACCAGTGATGATTTCGTTGGCACCGTGGTCAATAGGGCAGCACGACTGACCGATGCAGCAACACAAGGGCAAATACTGGTCTCTCAAGCCGCTGTGGAGATGGTCGCCGGAGGAGGGTACGAATTTGGTAATTTCATTTCGCTGAACATCCGGGGCATTGAAGGTGCAAGCTCCATCGCACCACTGATATGGAAATAGAGCTCTGCCAGAATCCAGTTCAGCCCCAGGTTTTCAAAGATGGATGTCAGCCCGTTAACGCATCACAAAAGGATTGGACATGGGTTTGTCGGATGTATTGATCCAGGTCGTCTTGGTGCGGGTATAATCATGGATTGCTTCGATGCCGGCTTCCCGGCCGTAGCCGGACTGTCCATAACCGCCGAATGGAGCAATAGGCGAAACGGCGCGATAGGTGTTGATCCAGCAAATGCCAGCCTTGAGTTGCGCCGATACACGGTGTGCGCGGGCAACATTTTGCGTGAAGACTCCGGACCCAAGACCGTAAACCGTACTGTTAGCAAGAGCGATTGCCTCGTCCTCTGTGTCAAACGGCAAAAGCGACATGACGGGTCCGAACATTTCAACCTTCAGCGTTTCTGTCTCGCAATCAGCGCATTCCACCAAGGTGGGTGCCATATAGTTGCCGGGCCGATCGATCGGGAGTCCGCCAAACCGCACTCGCGCACCGTTTTCAACCGCTGCAGCAAGGGTCGCTCGTATCTTTTCAATCTGCGCCCCGGTACAGAGCGGACCTATATGTGTTTGCGCATCCAAAGGATCACCAACGATCACCCCGGCCATCTTTTCCTCGACCTGTTTCGCCAACGCGTCAAATATGGGGCGATGGACCAAGCCACGCGTACCGGCGACACAACTCTGACCGGAGGCCCCGAAATTACCGGCGATCAGACCATTTGCTGCCCCATCAAGGTCCGCATCATCGAATACAAGAATTGGTGATTTGCCGCCCAGTTCCAGAGTTGTGACTGCAAAATTTTCAGCTGAATTGCGCACCACGTGCCGTGCTGTGTCCGGACCGCCGGTAAAGGCAATGCGATCTAAATCGGCGTGTCTGGTCAGCGGAATGGCGCAGTTTTCAGCATCTCCGGTAATCACCGACACGACGCCTGCGGGAAATCCGGCCTGATTGATCAGGCGGGCAAATTCCAGCATTGGAGCTGGTGCTATCTCGGATGCTTTCAGCACCACCGTGCATCCCGCTGCCAAAGCGGGGCCAAGCTTGGTAGCGGTCAAAAACATCTGCGCATTCCACGGCACAATGGCCGCAACAACACCTATCGGTTCGCGGCGGGTAAAGACGTGCATATCTGGCTTGTCGATGGGAAGAACCGCGCCCTCAATCTTGTCTGCCAAGCCGGCATAATAGCGGTAGTAATCTGCCACATATGTCGATTGACTGGCCGTTTCAGCCAAGAGCTTACCGCTATCAGTGGTCTCGATTCTCCCAATCTCCTCAGCCTTCTCTTCAATGAGCTCGGCGAGGCGATAGAGCAATTTGCCCCGCTGGGTCTGGGTCATGTCGCGCCATTGCGGGTCATTGAGCGAACGACGGGCGGCGGCTATGGCACGCTCAACGTCAGCGGCGGCCGCGCAGGCGAATGTCGCCCAGTCTTCACCCGTTGCAGGGTTTTGGGAGGCCATGACCTGTCCTTTGTTCCCTTCGGTCCATTGCCCATCGATGAAAAGCTGGTAGTGCGGTTTTTGATCCATCGGGTTCCTCATTGAAATGCAGGCATGACATCATCGATAAAACGGGCAAGTGAAGTCCGCTTTCGTTCATAACCCATACCACTATCGATCCAGAACGAGTATTCGTCATAACCCAGATCTTCATAGCGCTTGATCTGGTCAATGACTTGCCTGGCCGTTCCCATGGTCAGATCGCGCTGCATGTTTTGCGGTTCCATCATTGTGTTGGCTGCGAAATCTTCTTCAGAGAGCTCTTCGATCAGACCCTGTTGCACGGGGCGCTTGTTCTGAAACCAGGCTCCAAAGTAACAATAAAAGCGTGAAAATTCCTGCGCCGCCTGAATGACGTCCTCATCATCGTACCCGACAAACGTGTGATGCAGCAGCATGATCCTTGGGCGCGGGCCATCATGTTGATCACAGGCCCCGTTGAATCGTTCCATCAGCGTCTTAATTTCCTCCATCCCTTGCCAGAGGGGTGTAACCTGAATGTTGAAGCCATTTTGTACCCCAAATTCATGGCTGCTGGGATCACGTGCAGCAATCCAGATGGGCGGGCCACCGGCCTGAACCGGCTTGGGTGCAGAAGTAGTCGAGGGAAACTGAAAGAATTCCCCTTCATGGGCGCAATCCCCGGCCCAAAGTTGTGGAAGCAGAGGCGCTATTTCGCGCATCCGCTGACCGGCCTCCCAAGCATCCATACCAGGCATTAGACGTTCATATTCATAGCTATAGGCACCGCGTGCGATGCCAAGCTCTAATCGTCCACCAGTCATCAGGTCTGCGGATGCTGCCTCGCCCGCCAGTTTGATCGGGTGCCAGAACGGCGCCACCACGGTGCCTGTGCCCAGACGAACATTCTTTGTATGATGCGCCAGATTGACCAATGACATGAGCGGATTTGGAGCGATAGTGAAATCCATTCCGTGATGTTCACCAGTCCAGATTGCACGCATTCCACCCGTATCCGCCATCTTGCACAAGTCGATGAATTCTTCATGCAATCGATCCTGAGCCTGATCGGGTGTGGTCCGCTCCATATGTGCAAAGAGAGAAAACTCCATGGATCACATCCTTTCCGGAAGGGTATGGACATCACCGCGTTCTGCATCACCCAGATAGAGGGCAAAGCTGCGGGTCCGGGATTCAATTGCAAATCGTGCCATCATGTCGGCAATAAACAGCGTGGTGTAGTCGAGCGTCGGCAGGTCAGAGATTGCAACAGCTTGCAGATTTTTGGTCCCGGCATTGGCCATCGGCGTGGCCAGGAAATACGCATGGTGGGTGCGGCCTGCATTGAAAACCGAATAGGCGGCATCCAGCCGCACGGGCGCGCCGCGCGCAGCCAGTTCCCCCGTGAGAGCCTGTCGCAATCGCCCGCGGTCCTCAAGCAAGACCTGCGGAGGCCGGAAGCCGTCAACCGTCTTTTCAAGCAGCACATGATCGTTCTGTTGGATAATTGCACCACATACTGCCTTGTCCTGCACTTGCTCAAGAGCGGCGCGCTTCAGCCCAAGACTAAAATATTGCCCGCCCGCATATCCAAGTCCGCGACCTTGCGAATGGGTAAAATCCCGCACACTGCCGATCAGGATACAATGGTCACCAGCTGGGATCACCTGCTGTGTGGTGCAGGAAAAATTGGCCAAAGCTCCATCGATCAGCGGCACGCCCTGCTTATCGGCGTGATGGGCCGCTTGTGCGAAGCGGTCGTCCTTGAAGCTGGCAAATGTGTTCGAAATGGATTCCTGGCCTTCCGACAGGATATTGACTGCAAAGTACTTGCAATTTGCAAAGGCTTCATAGGTCGACAGGAACTTGCCGGGGCAGACCAAGAGCAACGGTGGGTCAATTGAGACTGAGGTGAATGAGTTGGCCGTGAATCCAACTGGTGCGCCAGCTGCATCGCATGTTGTGACCACCGTCACTCCGGTCATGAAGCTGCCGAACGCATTCCTTAAACTTCGAGGGTCCATCTGACTCATGACCATACCTCCCGTGCGAAATCCTGAAATGTAGCGTTGACTGCCTGAGCATGAGTCATCGGCATCATGTGAGCCGCACCTTCAACAACAATTGCCCGCCCCATAGGCACAAGTTCCGCCATGGCCTGTGACATGTCAGGAGTAGAATTTGGTTCCAGACCACCGGTCATGAAAATGGCAGGACAGGATAGATTGGCCAGCGCATCGCGGTCCGGCCCATTCCCGTCAGCAAAGGCATTATAGGCCATTTGGTAGCCACCAGGATCGACACTGATCAACCAATCATGACAGGCTGTTCGTTCAGGGGATAGATCATCGCCAAACCAGCGTTGCAAAGTTCCAGTTGGATCGGGGATCGACCTTCCATCAAGCGTTGCGGCGCGAGCCTTGACTGAGACGGCAGCCTTCGCGGATCGTTCGAATATCCCGTTGAGTGCCAGAACTGCGCATACACGGTGCGGGTAGCGAATGGCCATATCGAGCGCGATCATGGTACCCATGGAGTGACCCGCAACCATGATTGGCTCGTCCAGCCTGGTGGCTACCATCGCCGCCTCCACCGCATCGGTGTAATCCGCCAATCTGAACTCACGTGTTGTGCCAGGACTTTGCCCGTGTCCCGGCATATCTGGTGCAATGACACGATGGTTGACTGCAAGAGCATTGATCTGCCGGTTCCAGGCTTCGGCCTGAAGGCCAACTCCATGCAACAACAGGATGCCAGGCCCTTCTCCCGCCTCTATCGCGGTAAGACCGGCCAATTCACACCGCGGCCGGATTGTCCAGGTCATGTCCCAAGTCCTTCAAGTCTTGATACCGGTCTCCAATTCGGTGATGCGGTCGGCCGGTCATAGCCGCTCCCAGTACCACGACAATCTCGTCATCGCGTGGCGCATCTGGAATGGCAAACTGGATGGTCAGATAGTGGGACCGTCGCCCTGCATCGTTTTTATCCATCAGGGGTACCATGATCGGTGCATTTGCCGGCCCGCGTGTATTAGTGAAGGCCAAGTAGGATTTGGCCCCGACTGCCTCGCGGTAAAAATTGCCAAATCGCAGGGTATGGATAAGGCCTGAAGCATGCTCAACCTCACCATTGAGTCCCACAATAGCGGCCTTGCCATAGGCCTCGATTGCGTCTCCACTCCCGGCCAGACCGATCATCCGCTCGGCCATCATTTCACCCAGAAGTGGGCCATAGGCCCGAATTTCGGGCATCAGATCTTCAACGTAGCGTCCTGCCCAGGGATTCCCCACCACTGCTGCAACAGCAAACATGCGCCAGGGGGTTTTGGCTAAACGAAAACCTTCAACCATGACTTCCTCATCATAAGTCACAACTTTTCGAATATCTGGCTGCATCTCTGTCTCCCGATTGCTACAGGCGACGGTAGGAAGAACCAGGTTTTTTGACAAATGAATGAATTATGCGCTTTGGTATTAAAAAGACTAATGGATAATTTGATCTATGGCCAAGACACTCCCGCCGTTAACCTGGTTCCGCTCATTTGAGGCCGCTGCACGCTATCTCAGCTTCACGGCTGCTGCGGAAGAAATCGGGCTGACTCAATCAGCCGTCAGCCAACAGGTCAAATCACTGGAAACGCGATTGCGGGTTCCGTTGTTTGTGCGTCAGGCGCGGGGCCTGTCGTTGACCGACGATGGACGTCGCCTCTTGCCACAAGTAGGTGCGGCCCTGGAGGCTCTTGCCGATGCGGCCAGCGCCTTTGAAGCCGACCCGACAGAGAATCTGTTAACCATCGCCACGTCGGTCAGCATGGCCCAATGGGTTTTGGCGCCTAATTTGCCGGACTTCTGCAAACGCCACCCGGATGTACGGTTAAGGATACTGAGCACAATCTGGCCCGATGATTTTCATTCGTCCCGTGCCGATGTGGAAATCCGTTTTGGCTCGTCAAAGCAGGTTGGACACAATGCTGAACCCTTGCTGCCAACCAACTTAATTGCCCTGCAATCTCCATTATTGAGAGGAAAGCTTGAAGACCTACCGCTGATCGAAGCGGTTGGCACGTCAAGCGGCTGGCGCAATTGGGTAGAAGTCGTGGGAGGCAGATCAAAGCCCTCATTCTATGTGGACACCTACGGAATGGCACTTCAATTGGCCGTCCATGGCAATGGAGTGGCCCTGGTCAGTGAAATTCTTGCCGGCAATGCCATTCGGTCAGGACAGGTCAAACGCGCCCACGCTGCGTCCATTCCAAGCCAGGAAGGCTATTTCCTTTGGGCCGACGAAAACAATATAGACGCCCAGCATTTTTGCGCCTGGCTGCGTCACCAGCTGCTCCAATGACCTACAATGGTTTGCCACGAATTCGCATGGAATACGGGTTGACCATTACGATACCCACCCGCCGTCCTACAGGTCACAGTGGTCTCTCTACTAGTGAGTGACCAGACTTGGATCATCCGAGCATCAGATTCCGAATTCATCACAGGTGTTGAACTGGAAGGTTTGACGCACTGGATCCATTAACCCCACGGCAATGAATGATCCGCAGACCCTCCTGCCCTGAAGTTCCTGGTTTAATTTTAGGCAATGACCCGGTCTGGTAAGAGCAGTGTTGCGAAGCCAATCGGCCCTGTTCATTCGACGCTGCACTCTTCACGGCTCGTATTGACGGAAATTTCCGACGTGCCGTCATAAAAGCAACCATTGCTAAACTCGCCCACATAGTCTGTACCGTCGGGCTCTTTATACGTGCCCTGGCCATGAGCCATGTCCTGCCGCCAATACCCCGCATAGCGACGGCCGTCTACCCATTTGTAGACACCCAAGCCATCTGACTGGTCGTCGCTCCAATTGCCCTCGTATTGATCTCCATTTGCCCAGACATAAACGCCCTGACCCGAGGTTTTGCCCGCGGTGAGCGTGCCTTCAAAACTGTCACGGTGTTTCTTGCCCTGAGCAATATAATCGTATTCTGCTTTCCCCGCTCCGTGGGCCTTGCCATCCAGACAGTCTCCTTGCCAGGTAATGGTTTCCCTTGCACGAGGGTATGGGTTGTAAACTAAGCAATCCTGATTGCCGGCTGATTGCCAGCGGGGCAAGGTATCCCCATGTTCGCCCGTGAGATGTTCGATCAGAAGTGCACTGATCTTGCCCGATTGAGGGAGTTTCCAGTCTGCCTGATAGAGTTTGATCGCAGCACTGGTACGGGGTCCGAAGCTCGCGTCGACCGTGCCTGTGTTGTACCCGTTATCCTTCAACAATTGCTGGACCGTGCGAACGTCATTTGCAGTGATCGATTGCGCAATTGCCGGACTTATCAGCAAACAGAAAAACATAAATAGAAGACTTCGCATGGGGCGGCGGACTCATGACTGGGGCGGCGTTAGTCGCATTCCAATTCAACTTGGGCGAGTTGTCAAACCGTCAAACTGACGCAAGGCTTGCGGCCTGAGACTGCAGAACAGCAATAATTCCTCAAGTGATCGAACCCGTTTGCCTGTGCTATGCTTTCAATCCAACCTTGATCTGACCAGGATGTTTGACTTGAAAACTGAAAAAGCCGTTTTTGCCGCACGCAGTTCTCGTGCGGTCGCGCTTCTCCGGCACTCCGAACTGGGAGCTGTAGCCTTTGTCCCCGGAGCCAATCTCACATATCTCACTGGAGTACATTTACATCTGATGGAACGGCCGACGCTTTTCGTGCTCACGCAGGGTGCAGACACCTATGCCGTGATTCCAGCGCTGGAGCATCAAAAGTGGTCAACGGCAATGCCAGATGCTGAAACTTTCTACTGGGACGATGCGGAAGGGCCACAACGGGCCTTCAGACAACTTGCTCAGGCACTGGGATCTCAAACTCTGCTTGGGGTTGAGGGTTTGCGCATGCGGGCAGCGGAATATATCAGCCTTGCGCAGCATTGGCCTGACGAAAACCTTCGTGATGCCGATTCTATTCTGACTGAATTGCGCATGTTGAAGGACGCCGAAGAGATCGCCGAATTGCGCAAGGCAATTTCGATCAGTGAGGCGGCCCTTGGTGAAGTTTTTGAAGCGGGACTTGAGGGGCGCACAGAACGCAGTCTGGTTGCAGACCTCAAGATCGCGATGCTGTCTCACGGGGCAGACGGGTTTGCCTTTGATCCAATCGTGCTGACTGGAGATGCATCGGCAAACCCGCATGGTGATCCAGGTGATCGCAAAATCGAGAAAGGCCAGCCGCTGTTGGTCGATTTTGGTGCAAGTTATGGTGACATGAATGCCGACATCACCCGGACAGTCTTTTGCGATCATGTGCGCGACCACCACGCTGAAATCTTTGAAACGGTCCAACGTGCTAATGAAGCCGGACGAGACGCAGTTAAAACCGGCAACCCTGTTGGAGCAATTGACACCGCTGCAACCGCCATTCTCAACGCATCGCCTTTTGCTGATATGATACTCCATAAAACAGGCCATGGTCTGGGCCGTGAGGTTCATGAAGCACCACAGGTCATGCAGAACAATCAAACTCTACAACAGTCAGGCATGGTTGTGACCATCGAACCTGGCCTTTACCGGCCTGGAGATATTGGTGTGCGCATTGAGGACGATGTCTTGATTACCGATAGCGGCGCAGACAGCCTGACCAACTTCACACGGGATCTGCTGGTGTTTGCCTGATCACGAAAGAGGTGAGCGGTGGAAATCTCAACGTGATGTGATCCCGCTGCCTGTTCAATAACCCGGGATTCAATGTCATCAATTCCGATCAGGCCCCATGCGCCACGTATCACAACTTTAAACCTTGAGTTGTCAGCTGTATGTTTAGCTCGCTCACCCATGTTCATCGGGCTGCATGTCTTCGTTCAACAGGCGCCAAACGTCATGGCGCACGTGTTCTCAGATCACCGTGAAGCAGAATGGCATGCCGATGCGTAACCGCCGCCCTTCAAGAGACAGGGGCGAAACATGCTTGCTGCAGGCCGACATGGGCGGCGCGCTGCAACGCCGCTTGCGCCGGCAGCTTTTCATCGGGCAATATTTGTGGGCATCAGCCAGATCTGCCAGTTGTAGGAAGAATCCCTGCGTCATCGCATAGCTCTCAGGCGAAGCCAGCGGGTGGGGTAACCTGGATAGCCAACACAACCCGGGGTACGAATAACCACATCCATGCCACTCACATGATCTACCTCTACGAGCAAAACATGAACCCCTTCGTCAAAAGGTGGCTCAACCTGAGCAGCGATAGGGAAGCACAAGACCGTTACGCGCTGTCTGAACTGGTCCAATGGATATACCGATCTCGTGTGAGGAAGGGTGAACCCATCACTTTATATC
>JBPCWM010000222.1:0-15313 GCA_051009515.1 Rhizobiaceae bacterium
TCTCGCATCTATCTGGTAGGGAGCCGGAAAAGCATTGGTTGGACAAATATCGAGGCAGTTTGAGCACGATCCGCAATGGTCAATTTCCTGTTCGCCGGCGGGCAGCTCAAGGGTCGTGAAAATCGAGCCCAGGAATAACCAGGATCCGAAATTTCGCGACACCAAATTGGTGTGCTTGCCCTGCCATCCAAGGCCGGCCTCTTGAGCCAGAGGCTTTTCCATCACTGGCGCGGTATCAACAAATACTTTCACATCGCATTGGAGATTGCGGCGCGAAGCTTGTGCACATAATTGTGCGGCCAGAGTCTTAAGCCGGCCCTTGATCACGTCATGGTAATCACGATGGCGGGCATAGACCGATATGGCCCCCTGTTCTTTGTTTTCGAGTTGCAACAGGGGATCGGTTTCTGGTCCGTAATTCATGGCGACGACGATGATCGATTTCACCTCTGGCCAGAGCGTGATCGGGTTGCTGCGCCGCTCCAGCGTTTCTTTCATCCAAGCCATGGAGCCATGATGCCCCTTTGCAACAAATCTGCGCAGGTCACGGGCTGTGTCAGGTTTTAGTTGTGGTTGGCTTATACCAAACGCCTCAAACCCTAGATCCTTTGACGCTGATTTCAGCGCCGAAATGAGAGAATCGGCCTGGTTCAAAAGTCGAGATCCACATAATGCGAGACAGGTGGCATACCGCGAATACGATCTGCCAGCAGGGGGCGAAAGGATGGTCTTGATTTGATTCGGGCATACCAGTCTCTCAAATGTTCATCGACATTCCAGTCGACTTCACCCAGATAATCGAGAACCGACAGAGCCGCTGCCGCAGTTAAATCAGCCTGCGTGAGATGTGGACCAGCCATCCAGTTGCGGCTGCCGACCAGCCAGCCGAGATATTGCAAATGATAAACAATATTGGCCCGCACCGCGCGTAAGGCCTGACTGTCAGGCGCTCCGCCGCCTTGACTGGACGGCATTTGGCGTTTGGTTACTCGTTCGTGCACGGCATAGCGGGTTACTTCGGATTCAAGCTTGGTCAGGCACCAATCCATAATTCGTCGCATTTCTGCACGGCCAACCGGGTCTTCTGGATAGAGCCTGCGTTCTCGCTTCAGCGCCCCATGGGTTTCATCAAGATATTCTGCGATGACCCATGTGCCCACCAGTGCGAGATCCTCATCCATCAGAACGGGAACCGTGCATGCAGGGTTGATGGTCAGAAAATCCGGCCGTCGTTCCCATACCTGTTCTTCGATCAATCGTGCATCCAGATCATATTCTCCCAACATCAAACGGATGGCTCGGGACCCGACAGACATTGGGCTGTGATAAAGTGTCAGCATGGCGATTAACGATCTTGGGACAGGTTATGCGGTGAAGGTGGAACTGGTAAGTGAACATCTCTATAGGTTGCTGCGGAAAAAGCGGCAAGTCACGCGAATCACCAGACAAAGAGTTGCGGCATGAGCATAGAACAGATTCTCGTACTGGCGATTGTGCAGGGGCTAACGGAATTTCTGCCTGTATCATCTTCGGGTCACCTGATTTTGATACCAGCGTTCACCGGTTGGCCAGATCAGGGCATTGCCACTGACATAATGGTGCATATTGGATCCCTGTTTGCTGTTCTGGTTTACTTCTGGAGAGATGTTCTGAATCTGGCTGGCGGCGTGGTAGATATCCTGCGGGGTCGCGTCACCCCCCATTCACGCATGGCGACGCTGATCGGCTTGGCAACGATTCCAGCACTGGCTTTTGGGGCGTTGCTCAAGTTTTCCGGCATTTCCGATATGATTCGTGGTGTCGAAGTAGTGGCCTACGGGGCAATTTTCTTTGGAATCTTGATGTATATAGCCGACCGAATCGGAGCCAGTGTCAAAAAGATGGAAGACATGACTTTTGCCCCGGCCATGTTGATTGGCCTGGCACAGGCCGTGGCTCTGATTCCAGGAACGAGTCGTTCGGGCATTACCATGACGGCTGCCCGGTTTCTTGGATTTGAACGTGGTGAAGCAGCCCGTTTTTCCTTCCTTTTGGGTATTCCCGCCATTTCAGCGGCGGGCCTTTTCACTGCCCTTGAAGCTACTCAACAGGGACATGCAATATCTGCTGATGCCTATTGGGCGGCTTTTTTCACATTTTTCGCAGCATTGGCCGCCATCGCATTTTTGATGGCGTTGGTGAAACGCACCACGTTTTTAGTCTTCGTGATCTATCGTTGTGCGTTGGGCCTGCTCCTGCTGGCCATGCTCAATGACTGGTTTCCCGACTATCTGCCATCGCTTTCCGGGGCCGTCTGATCGCCAAAAACTATGGGCGGTCGTCCGGTTGCGCTGGCAATAACCCGCGCTTCGATCAGCATGTCGCGGGACTCTATGTTGGCTCGTTTGAATTCATGGGTGACGGAAATTTCAATTTCACCTGCCCCGGCTTCGTTTGCCAGTACACCAGCGCGTGCTCGTGCAAGAGAATCGGCAGCTTCAAGTGCTGTAGCTTCGTCGGCAAAAGTGTGGTCACTGCCTGACATCTGAAAACGACCGTCCGCCGGTTGGGAAACAACAATTTCGGCCTTCATCATGATCTGTCCGACCACCGCGCCGATAGCGTTGGCGACGTCGGCATGATCTGGAACATGGACATCCGCATCGAGCAGTTTGGCTGCTTGAGGATGATAGACATGGGCCGAAGCACCAAGGCCAATGAGAGGGCGGTCAAGGCTGAATGTCAGGTTGACCGTTTGTTTGGTCGAGCCCGGCCCTTTTCTTTTATCCAGTATTTCCTGGATGATGGGCAACTTTAAAACATTCACCCCGTCCTTGCCGTCATACTCCAGGGCAGTTTCAAGCACTGCTTCGGCTGATCTGCGCTGCACTTGCTGCACGATGCCCTTGGCGAGTTCGTGTGAATTATCAATGAACACCTGACCAGAGCCGTCCCGCTGGCGCGCAAACAGGCGCAATGCTTTGTCAGCGGCTTCCTTGTCCCAGATCGAATGCAGACCGAGTTTGTGAATTGCATCACTTGGCGTAAGTCCGGCAATTTGGACAAGTCCTACACCTACCAGGCGGTTCAGTGCTGCCAGTTCGCGGGTGCCCTGGAGAATATCGTCCAAAGCCCGCGGCGTTTTGGCGACCTTGTCAAATACCAGCCGGTCGGATTTTGGTAAATTGGTTTGCAATCCTGTGCCGGACAACAGGACAAACCGGCCATCATGTTGATTGTTCAAAGGGCTTTTGAGCTGACGATCCAGAACCTTGTGGATCTGATCCGGATATTTGCTGGCGATCAGTGAGACGGGTACCAATCGTCTTGGTCCAAGAATAATTTTTGGTTTCAGGGCGGCCCCGCCCAGTGACACTTCCGAATCTCCTCCCAGTCCAAATGTGTGCATATCCACAGCCTCGACCATGGTGCGATAGCCACCAACCGATGCACCTTGAGGGTCGAGCCGCGGGCGCCCGTTCTCCAGAATGGCGATATCTGATGTGGTGCCGCCAATGTCGTTGACAAACGCCTGCTTGGCCCCGGTGAGATAGTGGGCACCTACAAGGCTTGCTGCTGGTCCTGACAGGATAGTTTCGATTGGCCGCCGAGTGGCAAAGGCTGACCCCACCAATGCGCCATCACCTCGAACCACCATAAGCGGCGCCGTGATGTCATGCTCGCGCAAGGATCGCTGAGTTGCTTCGATCAGTCGTGTTATTGTTGGAACAAGTCGGGCATTGAGAACTGTCGTCAATGCCCGTTTCGGCCCGTTTAACCTGGCGGACAATTCATGACTGCAGGTGACAGCCTTTCCGGTTCGTTCAATGACAAGATCACGCACCGCGAGTTCGTGGGCAGGATTGCGCACCGCAAAATATCCAGCCACAGCAAATCCGGTGACATTTGCGGCGAGATCCTGCAATGCGTTTTCAAGATCCGTCATGTCCAGTGCGGCGGCTTCGGACCCAAAACTGGTATGTCCACCAGGAAGCAGAATTACCGGGTCGGAACCAAGAGCTTCTTTCAATCCCGCATTTTCGAGGTCCCGTTCCGCAAAGCCGATTGCGATCATTGCTATGCGCCCGCCTTGCCCTTCTACCAACGCATTGGTGGCCAGGGTTGTGGACAATGAAACCATGCCGATGGTTGAAGCATCAGTTCCCGCTTCTCTGATGACATTTTGGGCAGCTGCAGCAATTCCCAAGGCGAAATCCTGCCGCGTTGTCAAGGATTTCGCCTTTGCCACGACCTGCTTGTCTGCGTCGTTGGCCATATCCATCAGTACGGCATCGGTGAACGTGCCGCCGGTATCAATTCCAAGAAGAAGCGTCATGGGAGGGCCTGAAAAATTCGGTCAAAGGCTTGTTTGCCGTGTTTGGAGCAATTCTCCAAGCAGAAATTTCGGTCGCTCGCTGTGAGGCAATTTTGCGGGGTCAGACCAGGGTGATCTTATCCATGAGAACGTCAAGTTCTGGGGCAAGATTTGCTTTCTCTTCAACCGATATACAAGTTTGCCGTGCTTGCTCCCTGTTAGGCGCAGCATTCTCTGCGCTCGCCGTCTTTGATTGCTTGAGTTGGGCTTCCCAAGCGAGCGCATGTTTGACTATGTCATCCAGCCGGTTGAAACGAGGAGACCAGTTCAGCCGGCGTTGCATGCGCGATGAATCTGCGACGATTGCCGGTATGTCACCCGCTCTGCGCGGCTTCAACTGCACGTCAAAATCGACCCAGGATACACGTTTGACCGCCTCAACCACATCCAGCACCGAATGACCGACACCATAGCCGACATTGCCGGTGAATTTCAGCCCGCCATTGCGCAAAAACCGAACTGCAACATAGTGGGCATTGACCAGATCCGATACGTGGATGAAATCTCGAACCGCACTGCCATCCGGCGTGTCATAGTCAGTTCCATATACGTCAAAATGATCACGATTTCCTGCTGCTGCTTCACAAGCCAGTTTCATGACATGTGTTGCACCGCGGGTTGAAAGTCCGGTCCTGCCCCGTGGGTCGGCACCGGCTACGTTGAAATAACGCAATATGACATAGCGCATACCATGTGCGACCGACACATCGCGGATCATCATTTCACTCATCCATTTGGACATTCCATAGGGAGAGACGGGGGCCATTGTGGCGAGTTCATTGACAGCATCCAGAGTTGCCGGTGCTTCATAGACCGCCGCTGTGGATGAAAATATGAACTGCTTGACCCCGCATCGCACAGCCGTTTCCAGCAAATCTCTCGTGGATCCCGTATTGTTTTCGTAATATTTCAACGGCTTGACCAGAGATTCCGGGACGACTACTGAGCCGGCAAAATGGACAATCGTATCCACCTTGTACTCGTGGATGATGTTTTCCACTAACGCCTGATCTTTTATGTCACCGTCGATGAAGGTCGCCTGTTCAGGCACCGCCCATTTGAAGCCCGTTACCAGATTGTCGAGAACCACGATGCTCTCATCTTGATCCACACATTCCCACGCAAAGTGTGAACCGATATACCCGGCACCGCCCGTAACTAGAATGCTCATGCCATCACCATCAAAGAACTGATCTGGTCCAATTGTGCCGGCAAAGCTCTACAAATAGGTTAAGAAAGCAGGGTGAGCAGGGTGTCCAGAGAGTCTGCTTCTCCGGGAGGTTTGTCCCAACGAAGGCGAGAAATTCGAGGAAATCTCATGGCAATGCCGGACTTGTGCCGCTTTGAGTGGTTGAGGCCTTCAAATGCCACTTCCAGCACAAGACCGAAATCGGGACGGGCAGTGACCGCCCGAACCGGCCCGAACCGGTCTTCTGTGTTGTCACGCACAAATTTGTCGATCTGTTTGAGTTCTTCATCGGTGAATCCAAAATAGGCCTTGCCGACAGGCACAAGGCTGTCATCTGCAGTCCAGACTCCGAACGTATAATCGGAATAAAAACTTGAGCGTCGGCCGTGACCCCTTTGGGCATACATGAGAACTGCGTCCACCAGCATCGGGTCCCGTTTCCATTTGAACCATGGTCCTTTTGGGCGTCCTGCTGCATAAGGAGCATCCCAGTGTTTGACCATCAAACCCTCAATCACGGGATGGGGAGGCGAGTCGCGCAGGCGTGCCAAATCGTCCCAGGATTGAAATTCAACCAGTGGTGAAAGATCAAACCGGTCCGGCTTGAGCGTGCTGCCCAACTCTTCAAGCGCTGCTCGGCGTTGGCGAAACGAGTCCTGTCGTCGGTTTTCACCGTCCAGATCAAGCACATCATAAACACGCATAATGACCGGATGGCTTTCGAGTAAGCCCGTGGGCACTGATTTGCGATTGAGCCTTTGCTGAAGTTCACCAAAACTGGCGATTTCAGGACCGCCTGCCCCCTGCAGCCTTCCAACGAGGAGTTCGCCGTCCAGTGCCGCTTCAAAATCCATTGCGTCCAGGAGGTCAGGAAAAGCACGACCAATATCATCACCAGTGCGGGAATAGAGTCTTCTTGTGCCAGCCTCTGCAACCGCCTGAATTCGGATGCCGTCCCATTTCCACTCCGCCGCATAGTCCCCGGGATCAAGCTTCTCGCGGTCCTGTAGCGAGAGGGGATTGGCCAGCATTACAGAGCGAAACGGGGCTGCTGCCTTTTGAGCGGGTTTTTCCTCGCGTCCCTCGAGCCAGGCAAACAGATCCACATATGGCGGGGTCAGTCCATGCCAAAGCTCCTCAATTTCAACGAAGTCTACCTGACCCATCTGAGCCAACGCAAGTTTGGTCAATTGGGTGGAGACGCCTATGCGCAAGCCTCCGGTCAGTAGTTTGAGCAGGGCAAAGCGTCCCGATGAATCCAGAATATCAAGCCAATTTGACAATTGCCTTTGAGCATCTGCCTTGCCGAGCTTTTGTAATTGCGGAACGATGGTGGCAATCGACACTCCAGCGTCTTCAATAACTCGTGCAGGGTCGGATGAATCGTGATTACTATCCCAAACCAGCGCAATGGTTTCAGCCAGATCGCCAACATAGTCATAGGACAAGCCAAACAGAACCTCGTCCATACGTTCTGCCATCATTGCTCGCAGCATGGCAGGTTTGACGCTTGCAATCTCCAGATTTCCCGTCAGTGCAGCCAGAGCGTAACCACGATCAGGGTCGGGAGTGTGTGCAAAATAGTCAATCAGCAACTGCAATTTGGCGTTGCGCGACGGGGTAAGAACCAGCCGGTCCAGAAGTTGCGAAAACCGTTTCATTCGCTTTCTTCCTCATAACCGACGAGCTGAAGCGGTCGTGCCGCGATCTGGTTCAATTCGCACCACCGGACCAGTGCATCATCGCGGCCATGGGTGACCCAGACTTCCTTGGGGTTGAGGCTACGAATTGTGTCCAACAATTCGTGCCAGTCGCAATGATCGGATAGAATCAGGGGCAGTTCAACACCACGCTGTCTTGCGCGCTGGCGAATTTGCATCCATCCGGAAGCGAAACAGAAAATCGGCTTGTTGAACCGGCGGGCCCATGTGCTTGTGAATGCCGAGGGCGGGCAGATCACCAACCGGCCTTCAAACAATTGCCGGTTAACTCTGGTGTTTTTGCCTTCCAGCGTGGCTGGGGCGAGCTGGCCAAGTTCAATGCCCTGGCTGGCATAATATTCGCATAGTGTCTTGAGGGCACCATGGATGAATATCGTCTCCTCATAACCGGCCTGTCGAATCAATCCAATGATTCGCTGTGCCTTGCCCAGCGCATAGGCACCTACCAGATGCGTACTTTTTGGGAATTGCCGCACTGATTCCAGCAATTTGGCAATCTCGCCTGCATCATCAGGATGCTGGAAAACCGGTAGGGCAAATGTGGCTTCGGTGATAAAGGCATCGATTGGTTTATCCGTGGGAACCAGTTCGAACGTGGCACAGCTTGGGTCGTCGCGCCGTTTATAGTCGCCAGAGGCGAGTATGCGTGTGTCCTTATAGTCCACCAATATTTGGGCAGAACCCAAAACGTGACCCGCAGGCCAGAAGCTGAGGTTCACGCCATTGATTTGCTGTGTTTCCCGCAACGGGACTGCATGGGCCATCTGGCAATGATCAGCGCCATAGCGAATTGTCATGATATCGAGTGTCTGTTGTGTGGCCCAGACTTCGCCATGACCGGCCCTGGCATGGTCGGCATGTCCATGGGTGATGATTGCCCGCGCAACCGGGCTCACAGGATCAATGTAAAAATCACCCGGTGGGCAGTAGAGGCCCTTTTTGGTCGTGTGAAGCAGTTGCGAAGGTTTCATGGCCGCCACCCTAGCACGGCATGTGATCATTGTACGGCGTCAGATTGGAAGTGGTATACCCGTTATCGGTTCCAGTGCTGGTCAGTGAGCAGTGACTCCTGCTTCCCAACCCAGCATGGCCCGCTTTCGTGTCAGGCCCCAGTGATAGCCGGTCAATTGCCCAGACTTGCCCAACACTCTGTGGCAGGGCACCACGAAGGAAATGGGATTGCGCCCAACGGCTGTGCCTACAGCTCGCGCAGCATCGGGTCTATTCACACTCTTTGCCAGATCGGAATAGGTGGTGGCCTTGCCGACTGGTATTTTCAAAAGACCTTCCCAGACCCTGATCTGGAAATCAGTACCAATCAAGACAACGCGCAGGGGCTGGTCCTGTGACCACTTATTGGGGTCGAAAATGCGCACTGCATAGGGGGCCGTAAATACCGTATCTTCAACATAAGACGCCCGTGGCCAGCGTTTGCGCATGTCTTCCAGCGCTTCCATGCGGTTGAACGTCCCAGTTCCCGTTTCGCCAGCATGGCGACCGTCATTGCCCGATTCATCTGCAAAGGCCAGTCCGGCCAATCCTCTGTCTGTTGCCATGATCAAGGCTTCGCCAAAAGGTGAAGAGTGAAAACCAAAGCGGATTTCCAACCCTTCCCCTTGCGCCTTGTAGGCCCCCGGAGACATGGCCTCGTGGGTCACAAAAAGATCGTGCAACCGGCCTGGCCCCGACAATCCCAGCTCATAGGAAGTTTCCAGCAAGGGAAGGCCTTCATCAAGCAAGCGCTTGGCGTGGTCCAGTGTTACGGCCTGCAAAAAGGCCTTGGGAGAAATGCCTGCCCAGCGGGTAAATGTCTTTTGCAGCCGCGTTGCCGGCAGGCCGGTCAATTGGGTCAAATCATCCAGATCGGGGTGATCACGCCAATTCTCCGTGATATGCTGCAACAGGGTGCGCACGGTCTCGTAATCTTCATGCGCGCGGGAAAAGTCTGTTGCCGGTTTGAGATCCTGCAATGTCGCTAACATGGTTTTACTCCGTCTGATTTCAATTGCCTGATAAAAAGCAGATTGGTGACCGGCTAACCACCCGAAACCTGCTCACCGCTTGGCATTGGCTATTGCTGCCTGAAATGCAGTGGCAAAGTCTTCACGATCAGGTGGATTCAGAAAATAGCCAAACTCAACAGCAGACTTCCTGTGAGTCAAACGCATATTTGTGATGCCGATCTCATCATGGCGGTCGACTTCAAACCGTGTCCCGAGTTGAGGAAACTGATGATCTTCTGCCTTGCCTCTGGGACTGACCTTGCGCAGAAGAATGCTGCTGCGGGACACTTCCACATCTTCATAGGCTTTTGCAGACCAATAATTTGATTTGAACGCCCAGTAGATCAGAGCAACATCAAGACCCATAAAGCCCAGAACAGGCCACAGACCGAGCGCAAAAAAGACCAGACCAATGCTCAGGCATACCACAGCAATTGCACCAATGAGAATGCGAAATCCCTTTGGACTGAGCGACCGGTAGGGTGTTAGTCGCGCTGAGAACAGAATTTTGTCTGATGCTGTGTTGAACCTGGCCATTGAGCCAGTATAGATGAGAGGGATGAGCCCGAGTAGTCAAAAATCCGTGCCTGCGAAAAAACCACGCACCCGCAAGGTTGCAAAATTCCCGCGCAGTAAGTATACGCGCGCGGAAATTGCCGAGATTTTCGAACGCTTCAAAAAGCAACGCCCGGAACCAAAGGGTGAGTTGGAGCACGTCAATCCCTTCACTCTGGTTGTTGCCGTTGCGCTTTCAGCTCAGGCCACAGATGTTGGTGTCAACAAGGCCACCCGGGAGTTGTTCAAAGTAGCCGATACTCCGCAAAAAATGCTGGCGCTGGGGGAAGACGGGGTTCGCGAGCATATCAAAACCATCGGCCTTTATCGCAACAAGGCCAAAAATGTCATTGCACTGTCACGCAAGCTGATCGAGGATTTTGACGGTGTGGTTCCTGAAGATCGTGATGCATTGGTGACGCTACCCGGAGTTGGGCGAAAGACAGCCAATGTGGTCCTGTCCATGGCTTTTGGTCATTCAACCATGGCTGTTGACACCCATATTTTCAGAATTGGCAATCGACTTGGGCTTGCTCCGGGAAAAACGCCCGATGAGATAGAGAATATCCTCATGCGGCGCATTCCACCAGACTATCTTTATCATGCCCATCATTGGCTGATTCTGCACGGTCGTTACACTTGCAAGGCGCGCAAGCCCGAATGTGAAAATTGCATTATTGCCGACCTTTGCAAGGCCAAGGAAAAAAGCTGCGCGATTCCGGCCCCAATCGTTCAGCTGGAAGCATGATTTGCAGCTTCAATCCCCTTGAAGACATGCACCATCAGCGCGCCGGCAAACAGTGGTGTCAGGAAATTCAGAACAGGCACTGACAAGACAGCTGCGATGGCCAGTCCGGCTAGAAAAACTTCCAACCCGTGGCGTGATTGCAGGCCGGCTACCTCTTCAATCGAGTAATGGCGCAGGGCAGCAAACTGAAAATATTCCCGCCCAAGCAGGTATCCGTTGAGCAGAAAGAACACCAGAAATCCAAGGCCCAGAAAAAGTACCAATAGCAGGGCGATAAAGTTACCCAGAACCACCAGACCGAAAAACCGGATTGTGATTCGCGCAGAATCAAATACTCCCAGCGCCTCACCGGGCGGGTCGTGGGGATAATAGCGTTGCTCAACCTCATCCGCGATCTCGTCAAGAAATATGCCGGCAAAAACCGATGTGACCGGGGCAATGAGAAACCCCATTCCGACGACCAGGCCTGCTCCCAACAGCCAGTTGATCAGCGAAATCACCCAGGGATAGTCGACCAGCATCGGGGCCAGAAAGGCAGAGCTGGCTGCCTGAAGAATGACCCACAGTGTAATAAACATAACGATGGTCAGTCCGATGGATTTCCAGAGCACATTTCGAAATGGCGGTGAGAACAGTTGGGAAACTGATTTGGAAATGGCGGAGGTCAGGCCGCGTTGGGTCATTGGCGTTGGTCCAGCTTCTGGCTTTCCTGTTAAATGGGGCGATATGCATCCTCAGACAAGGCAGGGGCTTTATTTTAACGGCACTTACAGCTAGTGGATCTGAAATTCTGATTGACCGGGGGTTTTCGGTGGCAACGACAAAATTTGACGTTCTGACGGTGGGTAACGCTATTGTCGATATTATCGCACGCGCGGAAGATGATTTTCTGGTTCGCGAAGAAATTCACAAGGCCTCGATGAACCTGATCGATGCTGACCGGGCTGAGCACCTTTACTCGGTCATGGGACCAGCAATTGAAGCATCGGGGGGTAGCGCGGGCAATACTGCAGCGGGAATTGCCAGTTTTGGTGCAGATGCGGCCTATTTCGGCAAAGTAGCCGATGATCATCTGGGCTCGATCTTCACCCATGACATTCGTGCCATTGGTGTGAATTTTGGGACGGAACCTCTGCAAGGCACTCCGCCAACTGCACGGTCCATGATCTTTGTCACTCCGGACGGAGAGCGTACCATGAATACCTATCTTGGGGCTTGTGTGGAACTGGGTCCTGAAGATGTGGATGCAGATGTGGTAGCCAGTTCCAAAATTACCTATTTTGAAGGCTATCTGTGGGACCCTCCACGGGCCAAGGACGCTATCAGGTTGGCGGCGAAAATCGCCCATGAAAACGGGCGTCAGGTGGCGATCACCTTGTCTGACCCTTTCTGTGTTGACAGGTTTCGTTCTGAGTTCCTGGACCTGATGCGTAACGGCACGGTGGACATTATTTTTGCCAATGAGGCAGAGCTGAAGTCGCTTTATGAAACGGCTGATCTCGATACAGCATTGTCTGCTGTAAAAGACGATATAGGGCTGGCTGCGGTCACAAAGGGCGCGCAGGGTTCCATCGTCATCAGGGCAGATGAGCGCGTCGAAGTTGCAGCTCATCCAATTGATACGCTGGAAGACACGACCGGTGCTGGCGATCTTTACGCTGCCGGGTTTCTCTATGGTCTGACCCGCGACAAGAGCCTGGCCGATTGTGCCCGTATCGGGGGCTTGGCAGCGGCTGAGGTTATCCAGCACATAGGTCCACGCCCGCAAACCAGCCTCAAGGATTTGCTCGCTCAGTCAGGAATTTAGGCTTTTTGGGCTCTAGTGCTGATTAATCGCTTCCAGTATATCGGCCAGAAAATCATCGAGATGATCTGTCGCGAAGTCGATTGAATCATCCCGCTTGCGCTCGTGTTCCCAGGACTCGGCGTTGTGCTCAGACCCATGTGCCGGTGTCACGAGAACTGTTTTCATACCGAGCATTCGAGGCACATCCAGATTGCGTGGCATGTCTTCAAACATGGCCGCCTGTCTTGGGTCCACTTCATGGCTCTGCAGGAATTTGATATAGGGGCTTTCGGCAGGTTTTGGCACAAGGTCGGATGCGACGATATCGAACACTTCATGGAAATGATCGGTGATCCCCAACCGGTCCGTGGTCCGCCTGGCGTGCGGCACATCACCATTGGTGAAGATGTGCTTGCGGCCTGGTAGTGCTGCGATCAGATCACCCAGAACGGGATTAGGGTCTACCGGCGAATAATCAATGTCGTGGACCTTGTCGAGAAAGTCGTGCGGATCAATGGAATAACGCTCCATCAACCCCCGCAGAGTTGTGCCATACTCTTTGTAGAGGTCCTTTTGCAGCACCCGTGCTTCGGGTTTCGGCATGTTGAGAAGTTCCGCCACATAATCGGTCATCTTCCAGTCAATTTGCGCAAACAGATCGCAATGACGCGGATAAAGCGTGTTGTCGAGATCGAACACCCACTCCGTTACGGTGCCGAAGACTGATTTGAGCTGGGTCTGCCGGTCCTGACCAATCATCGAACAAACATGGTCCCAGCACCATGATCGGTAAACAATTCCAGCAGGACTGCATGCGGAGCCCGTCCATTGACGATGACCACCGCTTCCACACCGGCGTTGAGCACTCCGATACAGGTTTCCACTTTCGGGATCATGCCACCTGATATTGTGCCATCTTCGATAAGGGCTTCGGCCTCCTTGATTGTCAAACGTTCGATCAGATTGCCCTGTTTGTCGAGCACGCCGGGAACATCGGTCAAGAACAGCATCCGATTGGCTCCAAGTGCTCCGGCAAGGGCGCCGGCAAATGTATCGGCGTTGACATTGTAGGTCTCACCATCGGAGCCAAAGGCGACTGGCGCAATAATCGGAATTAGTCCGGAACTGGTAACCGTATTCAACACCGAAACATCAATCTTCTCCGGCTCGCCCACAAAACCAAGGTCAATCAACTGTTCGATATTGCTGTTTGGATCGCGCTGAGTTCTGCGCATCTTGCGGGCACGCACCATATTGCCATCCTTGCCACATAACCCGATAGCGCGCGCTCCTTCGGCGTTGAAATCGGCGACGATGTTCTTGTTGATGGATCCGGCAAGAACCATTTCGACAATTTCAACTGTAGCCTTGTCAGTGACCCGCATACCGGCTTTGAATTCACTCTCAATGCCCATGCGCTCAAGCATGGCGCCGATTTGCGGGCCGCCGCCATGAACCACGATTGGCTCAACACCGGACTGGCGCAGCAGGGCCACGTCTCGTGCAAAGGCTTTTCCCAGATCCGCATTGCCCATGGCATGGCCACCGTATTTGATGACAATGGTGTTGCCAGCATGGGTTTGCATATAGGGCAGGGCCTGCGACAGCAGGTGAGTCTGGGTGTCTGCGTCGATTGAGGGAAATCCGGTTTCTTTGGTCATGGTTTTGTAGCCTTTGAACAGTGAGACCTTGCTACATTAATCTGCGGCCATAAAAAAGCGCCCGATTCTTGTGAATCGGGCGCAAAATTCAAATATAAAGAGTTCGGGGTCAGATTTCGTTGGAAATCCAGTCGGACAATTTGTTCTTTGGCGCTGCGCCAACCTGAATGGCGACAGGCTCTCCGCCCTTGAACATGAGCAATGTCGGGATCGAGCGGATGCCATATTTGGCTGCAATATCAGGATTTTCATCCATATTGACTTTTGCGATTTTCACCTTGTCACCCATTTCATTGGATATTTCTTCCAGACTGGGAGCGATCATCTTGCAGGGCCCGCACCATTCGGCCCAAAAGTCGACCACAACAGGGGTTTCTGAATTGAGAACATCGGAATCAAAGTTTCCGGTATCTATTTTGACTGTTGCCATTACATGCTCCTAAAAATTCCCGCGACCGGGGAATCACGGTTGGGCCTCGTTGGGGGGAACGTAGGGAGCACCATTGGCCGGGTCAAGGAGCACAGGCATACGAATTTGTTCAAACCTGCGCGATTTTGTCCATCGCCGCGTCCATGGCCTCATGGGAGACTTCCATTGTCACAGGCTGTGGGCTGGCATGAGTCCAAATCAAAAGACAGTGAACGGATTTTTCTGGATAGAGGCGGTGGATCAAAGCTCGATACAAAGCCATTTGCATGACATGGTCCTGTGGAATCTTATTTTCAGTATCTGGCACATTGGGGCTGGTTTTATAGTCCAGCACCAGAACCCGGTCTTCCAGAACCGCCAGCCTGTCTATGGTTCCAGAAACAACAAGTGGCCTGTCCTTACCTTCGATCCGACCCATAAGCGGGACTTCACCGTGGCTGTGGGAAGGATCAAAACAAGCGACCAATTCCGGGTCTTCAATCACGGTGTTCACAGCATTTATCATGGTCTGACGCGCCGCAGGTGTGCTGTCGGGCAATTTGCGTTTTAGATAGGCATTTGCAGCGGCATCGCGTGAGTCCGGATCCATATTGGGCAGGGATTGAAGCAATTTGTGTAGAGCCGTGCCGCGCAAACGGGGCTGCGATTCCGCTTTTGTTTCATTTGCCTGCGCGAAGGGAGAAGAAACAACCGGATCACGGATCAATGCCTTGTCAATCAAGGCTCGAGCCCCTGATGGATTGAGGGGTCGGGGCAGTGTTTTTTCAGGTGATAATTTATCCCTGATCCAACCGGGGAGTAAGACGCGATGTGCATTGTTCGCACCGCTTTCAACCTCATCAGGGACCGCCGTCACGGCTGGTGGG
>JBPCWM010000223.1:0-9362 GCA_051009515.1 Rhizobiaceae bacterium
GCGACACATAGGCGGACCTGACTGCCAGCCTAAGAACCAATGTAACTGCGACAGGCGGTCGCTGTGCCCATTTGACCAGTGGTTAGTGGTTCCTTCAGATGTGAGCTTTTATGTCGTTGATTTACTTACCCGTATGATTAACGACCATGTTGGTCTACTCCCATGTATGACCAACGTCTGTGCGGATAATACCCCTCAACTATCCGCGCTTGGCCCTCTCGTTTGTTTTTTTGAGACTTGTGAACGAGAGGGTTCTCCCTAAAAAAATGTTGGATGGCAATTACAGGCCATTTACTGGCTATTTCGACCCTATTGTTGAAATGCTGTGGAAGCCTACGCGCATCTAAGCAGCCAATTCCAATGAATTCAATGGGTTAATCCCTTTGACACCATTATGCAATGATGTGATGCAGTCGAGGACAACGCGATCTTCACCCGTGCCTGGGCTGAACTGAAACAGGTTGGAGGCCAGCCGCCTGGGCCGCACCAGCTTTCCGTCGCGCTTTAGGACAACATCACCACTGCTCATGTCTCGCTGCGAAATATCCTCGCAATCGAGAAAGGCATTATATTGGTCGCCCAGATCACCAGGTTCTTTGCTAAAGGCGATTTGTTTGGTGAGACCTGCTCCCAGCGAGTCCGTGCGGGTTACAATAATGCCGTCATCGACGCCAAGTTCCATGAATGCGTAACGGATAGCGCGAATCTTCGCCAAAAAGTCCTCATGCGGAACTGTCACCTTGCCGTCCTGATGGCCACATTGTTTTTCATCCGACACCTGATTTTCAATCTGCAGGCAGCAAGCGCCCGCTTCGATCATTTGTTTGGCCAGCAGATAAGTCGCCTCGGCATTGCCAAAACCGGCATCAATGTCAGCAATGATGGGAACCACGTGGGTCTGATAATTGTCGACTTCCTTTTGAAAGCGCATTGCAGTCATTTCGTCGCCAGACTCCCGCGCCTGGTCAATCTGTTTGAACAACAGTCCAAGTTCGCGAGAATCCGCCTGACGCAGGAATGTGTATAGCTCCTCCACTAGTCGCGGAACCGTGGTTTTTTCGTGCATGGACTGGTCGGGCAGAGGGCCAAATTCCGAGCGCAACGCTGCAACCATCCAACCTGAAAGATAAAGATAGGTGCGGTCTGTGGTTTGGAAATGCTTTTTCACAGAAATCATCTTCTGCTGACCAATAAAGCCATGCCAGCAGCCCAGAGACTGGGTGTATTTGGCATGGTCAGCGTCGTAGGCCTTCATGTCGCGCCGCATGATGCCTGCTGTGTATTTGGCGATATCCAGCCCGGTTTTAAAACGGTTTTGCAGACGCATGCGAGCAACTGATTCCGGGTTGATGCCACTCCAAGTCGGACCATTGTCCGATATTGTTGTGGCCGCATCATTTATGAATTGGGCGTAGGTCATTTGGTTTCCTTGAACATAATTGAGGGATTGGTTTAGGGCTGGTTTGCAACAGCTCAGGTCTTGACAATGACGGGAACCATCAGATCACCCCAATTGCCATCCCCGGCATGGTGACGTGCTGTTCGAATGAGCTCGATGCTGATTCCGGCCTCCACCGCCTCCACCACGGACCGATTGAGGCGATGCAAATTATTGGCGATCTGTCGAACTGCGATTTGCTGGTTGTGATCCACCAGCGATTGCTCGGAATCAGGGAGATCAATGGTTCGCAACTTGGTTCGCTCAAGCGGTGTTCCGGTTTTAGTCATGGCAAAGTCCTTCATCATTCAGGACACTGGGTCCGTTGGTTGTGGCTGACGGTTTCACGACAAGCGCAACTCGTGTTTGTCGTGCAAATATTTACAGATGTAAAAATTTTTCGTACCAACCAATAGGCGAAACGACTATTGCAGGAATTTTTCGTATTCGAACCAAAAAGAGTTCAAAACCTAGCGTAAATTCGGTTATGGTGTTTGATATAGCTTGTGGTGAAGCTGTAATTTTGTCATATTTGTCAAGATTTGGCCTTGGATTTATACGAAAGTTGTAAATATGGCAGATACCAAAATCTTTGTTGGTCCCCGCGTCCGGCGTATTCGCAACAGGCTGGACTTGACTCAAACGGCCATGGCCACAGAGCTTGGAATTTCACCAAGCTATCTAAATCTGATTGAACGCAATCAACGGCCATTGACGGCCCAATTAGTGATGAAGCTGGTTTCAACTTATCGGATTGATGTTGATGAATTGCAGCCTAGTGGGGAGGCGGGATCGGTTGCTGCATTGAAGGAGGTGTTTGCCGACCCGTTGCTGTCAGGGGAATTGCCGGGCGACACGGAATTGTTGGAGATATCTGATGGCGCACCCAATGCCGCGCTTGGAATTGTCAAACTGTATCGGGCCTATCGTGAACAGCAGGATCGGTTGAGCGACCTTTCTCAACTCATGGGTCAAACCGGGCATGCGGTTGAGGCCAAGGGAAAGCAGATGCCTGTAGAAATTGTGCGTGGCATATTTGAAACCACTCCTTGGTGTTTCCCGGCCCTGGAGCGAGTTGCTGAACGCATTCGCGATGCGCTGGGTGATACGCGTGGAACAATGGCTGCACTTTATAGCCTGTTGCGTGCAGATCACGGAGTTGCGGTCCAGATATTACCGGTGGAAACCATGCCCGTTTGGCGAAAGCGCTTTGACCGACATTCGCAACGTCTGTTCGTATCCGAAAGGCTGACACGAGCGGAACGTGCGGAATTACTGGCGCAAGAGCTTGTGATATTGCGCGAAAGTGCAGTGTTGGATGAAGAGGTATCCTTACTTGGCATCGAAGGAGACGAGGCCATTCGTCTGGCCAAGTTCGAGTTGTCGCGCTATTGTGCGCTTGCGGTTCTGATGCCGTATGAACGATTTCAACGCGTGGCGGAGCAAACGACCCACAATCTAGCTTCACTGACCAGCAGATTTGAAACAAATTTCTCGCAAGTCGCTCAACGCCTCGTGGCGCTGCGTGACAAGAGTTCGGGAAGGCGCGCCGGTCTGCCCTTTTTCATGCTGGAAGTTGATCAGGGTGGCAATGTCATAAGACGGCTGGGCAGCAAGGGATTTCCAACTGCGCAATTTGGTGGTCATTGCCCCAAATTATCCTTGCATGCAGCCTTTACTGCGCCGGGAGAAATTATCACCGAGCGGATCATCAACCCGCAGGGGGGCGTTTATCTGACAATGGCCTCAACCGTTGACGGCCCAATCGTACAAACTGGTGAGCGGACGAAGCGAACGGCAGTTTTGCTGGTGATTGAAGACAAGCAGGCGACGCGGGTTTTGGCCGACCGTATGCAGGAAAACCGTTCAAAAAAGAGCAAGCGCAGTGATACTGACCTCAATGAATATGATCTCGCGCAACGCGTTGTGCATGCCCAAATGCTGCCCGCGGTCAAAGCCAAGCCACCTCTGCCTGTCGGGCCTTCGTGTCGCTTGTGCGAACGCGACGATTGTCTGGCAAGATCAGCGCCTCCGTTGACCCGTCCTCTCGGTCTGGACGATCTGGTACAGGGCTTTGGAGCCTATGGTCTGACATGATCGTGTTTTTTCTGCCCAGAATTCTGCACAATTATCATTGTGTTGCCATATTGATGCCCTGATAATGAGTGAAGGCAATTCAGGGCTGATTCACCTTTTTGTGCAAGTTTGACCGGGTGATGGGCAAACAATGAGGTTAAGATGAAAACCGGACTGATATTTGTAGCTGCTGCTGCGCTAGGCACCGTTCTGACGACATCTGCAATTGCGGCGAAGTGCAGCAATTCCGGCAAGGGATTTGAGGCGTTCAAGAGAGATTTTGCGAAGGAGGCAAAAGCAGCCGGCGTTGGGCGCAAAGGCCTTTCGGCACTTGCTTCAACCAAATACTCACCGGGCGTAATTAATTATGATCGCAAGGTAAATCGCAGTTTCAAGCGGGCCAAAAGCAACTTTGATTCTTTCTATAAGAAGAAAACCCGAGGCCTTCGTGGGCCCACAAAAGCAAGGTTGAAGCGCTACAACAAATTGCTCAACAGCATTGAGCGTCGCTACGGCGTACAAAAGGAAGTTCTCGTTACAATCTGGGGCATGGAAACCGCCTTTGGCTCCTATACCGGCAAGCATGATATTGTCACTTCACTGGCGACATTGACCCATGATTGCCGTCGTTCTGACTTTTTCCGCCCCAATCTGCTGGCTGCTTTGCAGATCATTGACAATGGATGGATACCCCGCAGCCAGATGCGTGGGGCTCGACATGGTGAAATTGGACAGACCCAGTTCATGGCGAAAAACTATATTAAATATGGTGTTGACTATAATGGCGACGGGCGCCGTGATCTGATCCGCACCAAATCTGATGTGCTCGCATCCACGGCCAACTATCTGCGTGCCTACGGTTGGAGGGCTGGTCAGAGCTATCAACCTGGGACTCACAATTTCCGGGTGCTCAACGAATGGAATGCGTCATCGGCTTATCAGCGCGCCATCGCAAAGTTTGCCGCGTCCCTGTAAAGGATCCCTTGCTCGGGGCAACAACTGTTCGGACGAGGATATCAATTGACTCCGACCGTACATGCACGCCAAGACAGGCATGACTTCAATGCGTGTACGGTCTGGACGTGTCTTATCTGAATGACTTTCTCCACCTCCACCCGGAGATTGAATATGTGGAATTGGTGCTGGTTGATCCCGGTGGCATTACCCGTGGGAAATGGGCACCCGTTTCCACGCTGAAAAAAGCTTTCACCGATGGTGTGAATTTCCCTCTTTCTCTGCACGGATTGGATATTTGGGGCAATGAAGTTGAAGAAACTGGACTTCACATTTCCAGCGGTGACCTTGATGGCTTCTGTGTAGCGGTCCCTCACACACTTTGCGCTGTGCCATGGGGAGCAGGTTATAACGACGATTTCACCGAAAGTTCTGCGGAAAAGGCTAAAACTGCTCAGTTGTTGCTCAAAACTTTGACGCCTGATCGCCAACCGTTTGATAATTGCGCCCGGACGGTGCTCGAACAGGCAGTGGCAAGGCTGGCAAAAAAGGAGCTGACACCGGTTTGTGCATTTGAGTTGGAATTTCACCTGTTGCGCACAGATGAACTTTCCGCCGGACAATTTGAAGTGGCTTCATTTGAAGAAACCCCAGAGGCGCAGTTCATGTACGGGCTGGATGCTTTGGCGGAAAAAGCGGGCCTATTTGCAGATATTCGCAGGGCCGCAAATTGGGCGGACTTGCCCGTCGATACCATCGTTAAGGAAGCAGGACCTGGACAGTATGAGATCAACCTAAACCATCGCGATGATGCATTGCGGGCTGCAGACGATGTGATCCTCCTGCGTCGTATCGTCAAGGAATGCGCACGAATGCATGGCTATGCGGCGACATTCATGGCCAAGCCATTTGCCGATCAACCTGGTAATGGAATGCACGTCCATGCAAGCCTGCTTGATCAGTCGGGAACAAACATATTCTCTGGCGGCGGCGAGGGCGGCGAGGGCGGTGAGGGCGGTGAGGGCGGCGAGGGTAGTGCGCGGTTGCATCATGCAGTTGCTGGTTTGCTCGCAACCATGCAGGAGATGGCACTGGTCTTCGTAAATACCCATAACGGGTTTCGCCGCATGGCGCCGGGATCCTATGCCCCAACCAGAGTAAATTGGGGATCAAACAACAGATCCGTATCCGTGCGTCTTCCGGCTGCACCCGATATCGCAAAGCGTGTGGAACATCGGGTTTCTGGGGCCGATGCCAATCCTTATCTGGTCCTTTCAGCAATCCTTCAGGCTATTGATGAAGGGTTGGACAGGGCGGCCGATCCCATGCCCGAACTCATCGGCAATGCCTATGAGCCGGCTACACCCAATCGAGGAGACAATCTGCCGACGACACAGGCCATCGCGGCAGACCTGTTTAGCAGGAGTGATTTTGCTGTTCGCGCATTGGGACAACCCATGCGCGACACCCTTGTCGCAATCAAGAAAGCGGAGATTGAGGGCTTGCGAAATGATATATCACCATTTGAACGACTGACCTTTCTTTAGCACAATTCCATTTGCAAAGATCGAATGGTCTGACCTAAACTTTCGGCAATCGCCAAAACGAATTTCAACGAAACTACTTACAGGGAAATATTCATGAGAACCCTAGCAAAAATGCTTGCCACAAGTGCTGCTGCACTTGCATTCGCCACCGCTGCTCAAGCTCAGGAACGCGTGGTCAATGTCTTCAACTGGTCTGACTATATTGATGAAAGCATACTGGCTGAATTCACCAAGGAGACTGGCATCAAGGTCGTTTATGATGTCTTTGATTCCAACGAAATTCTGGAAACAAAACTTCTGGCAGGTGGATCAGGCTACGATATCGTCGTACCTTCGGGCACATTCCTGGCCCGCCAGATTCAAGCGGGAGTTTTCCAACCCCTCGACATGAGCAAGTTGCCAAATTCCAAGAACTTGTGGGGTGAAGTACAAAAGCGGACTGAAGCTTATGATCCCGGTCAGAAACACTCGATCAACTACATGTGGGGAACCACGGGCATTGGATATAATGTCAAAGCGGTCAAGGAGCGTCTCGGAGAAGACATCGTATCCTGGGATGTTGTTTTCAATCCTGAAAAACTTGCCAAGCTGAAAGATTGTGGCGTTCATATTCTGGATGCTCCGCAGGAGATTGTCCCGGCAGCGCTGAACTATCTGGGAAAGGATCCGGACAGCAAGGAAGCTGCAGACGTCGAGGCGGCTGGCGCCCTGTTGGAAAGCATTCGTCCCAACGTCCAGAAATTCCACTCATCTGAATATATCAACGCGCTGGCCAATGGAGATATCTGTTTGGCTGTGGGGTGGTCAGGCGATGTCTTCCAGGCTCGGGACCGTGCCGCAGAAGCCGATGCCGGTGTTGAAGTTGGTTACGTCATTCCGTCGGAAGGCGCACTGATGTGGTTCGACCAGATGGCCATACCTGCTGATGCCAAGAATTTGGAAGAAGCGCATGTATTTCTGGATTATATCATGCGTCCTGAAGTCATCGCCAAGGCGTCCAACTACGTCTACTACGCCAATGGCAACGAAGCTTCCATGCCGCTTTTGGAGAAAGATATCACAGAAGATCCGGCCATCTATCCCGACGCGGCAACGCTCGAAAAACTCTATGTCACGACTCCTTGGGGGCCTCGGCCACAGAGGTTGTTGACCCGGGCATGGACAAAGGTGAAAACCGGACAATAATAATTTTTGGGCCGTTGCGGTATGAGCCGCAGCGGCCTTCTCTACAGGCCCAGATGACCAGCAATAACAGCCAGCAGCGTCGCAGCTTCCAGCCCTGGGAAGACCCTGAGGCCGTGCCGTTCGTTGAATTTAAAAGTGTCACTAAGAAATATGGCTCGGTCACGGCAGTTGATAACCTCTCACTGTCTATCTACGAGCGCGAGTTTTTTGCACTGCTAGGACCATCCGGTTGTGGGAAAACGACATTGATGCGCATGTTGGCCGGTTTTGAAGACGTTACACATGGTGCGGTATTGTTGGCCGGACAGGATCTGTCTGCAACCCCTCCCTATCGGCGTCCGGTCAATATGATGTTCCAGTCCTACGCATTGTTTCCCCACATGAATGTCGAAAAGAACATTGCCTTTGGGTTGAAACAGGAAGGTATGGGCAAGGGCGAGATTGCCGACCGTGTGGCCAGTATGTTGAACCTGGTCAAGATGGAAGACTATGCCAGCCGCAAACCAGAACAATTGTCAGGCGGTCAGCGCCAACGGGTTGCCCTTGCTCGGTCACTCGCCAAACAACCAAAATTGCTTTTGCTGGATGAACCATTGGGAGCTCTTGACCGCAAGTTGCGGGAAGAGACCCAGTTTGAACTCATTGATCTTCAGGAAAAGCTTGGTATCACGTTCATGATCGTGACCCATGATCAGGAGGAGGCGATGACTGTTGCAGACCGCATCGCAGTCATGAAAGAGGGGCGCATCGTGCAGGTCGATCCACCCATTGAAATGTATGAGCGACCAAGCAGTCGTTATGTGGCTGATTTCCTCGGGAGCATCAATCTCGTAGCCACAAGGGTGGCTTCGTTTTCCAAGGGTGTGGCAAAGGTGGAAACTGAACAGGGAGATGTATTGTCCGTCAATACTGATAACAGCCTGTCCAAAGGTGATGATGTCTGGTTGGCTGCCCGCCCTGAAAAGTTGTCCATCAGTCTGGACAAACCAAACGCCAAAAATCTCTTGCAGGGGGAAGTCTGGGATATTGCCTATCTTGGTGATTTGACCATTTACAAGGTCAGACTGGATGGTGGGCAATTCGCCAAAGTGTCCGTGCTGAATCGTTCACAGACATCGGCCCGCGCAATTACCTGGGAAGACCGGGTCTGGCTGAGTTTTGAACCATCTGCAGCTATGATACTGACCTTATGAGCAAGATTGAGCCCTTTGATCCACTGGACCCAGACCACCGCCTGCAAAGGAGCAGGGAACGCACAGCCTTTTTTCGCCAAACCGATATCTTTCCCGTCGTCGTGCTGACAATGGTGATATTTGTGCCTCTTGCGCTGTGGCAGAAACCACTGGCTATTCCGTTTCTGGGATGGATGGCCTTCATGCCACATATTGTTACTGGAGTTGACCGAACAATCGCCGGAGTGCGGGACGCTCAGGCAGTTCTGGCTGGCAGCTTGTTCCGCTCAGCCCTGTTTTGCAGTGCGCTTTACCTGGCCATTACACTCACTGTGTCGGTTGGCTCGGCATTGATCCTGGCTGGAATATTGGCCGTAATTTATGGATATGGTGTGTTTTCAGGCAAAATTTGGCGCGAGGACGAGCCAGAATGAGAAATTGGGTCCAGTCCATCTTGTCTCGCAGCACCATATGGCTGCCCTATATTTGGCTGTTGATCTTTTTTCTGGGCCCGTTCGTACTTGTCGCGAAACTGTCCCTTTCCGAACCCGCAATCGCCCAGCCACCCTATATTCCAGCCATGAATTTCTGGGATGGACCTCCAGGATGGTGGACGGATATAAAACAATTTTCGATAGCTAATTATCTATTTATCACCGAAGATTCGCTTTACTGGAAAAGCTATCTGTCCAGCCTTCAAATCGCTGCCATATCGACATTCTTGACTTTGCTGATCGGTTATCCGCTGGCCTATGGTATGGCGCGCGCGCCGCGTGCTTGGCGCCCGACTCTTCTCATGCTGGTGATTTTGCCATTCTGGACGTCTTTCCTGATCAGGGTCTATGCGTGGATCGGTATTCTGAAAAAGGAAGGCTTGCTCAATCAGTTTCTGTTGTCGGTTGGATTGATCGCAGAACCTTTGACGATACTGAACACCAATCTGGCGGTCTATATCGGTATTGTTTATTCCTATCTGCCGTTCATGGTGCT
>JBPCWM010000224.1:0-22739 GCA_051009515.1 Rhizobiaceae bacterium
ATATTCACGGATGTATAGAAGAACTGAAAGCCTTATTGGCGCTGATCAAGGCTGATCTGAAAAACAATCCGATTGCAAAACACCGCATCATCTTTGTTGGTGATTATGTTGACCGAGGGCCAGATTCCCATGCTGTGATAGAGCTCATGCTCAAATTGAAGAAAAAGGGCAAGCCAGTCACCTTTCTGTGCGGCAATCATGAAGAAAAACTTTTGCGGGCTTGCCGCGAACCAGATGAAAGATCACTGCCAGGATTTATCCGCTATGGTGGATTGCAAACACTGGAAAGCTATGGTCTCCGCTCGCAGGAGTTTCTCGCCACGCTTGGAAAAAACCCGAACAAAGATGCATTCAAAAAACTGGCCAAGCTGACAAAAAAACACGTTGGCAAGGCGCACTATGGCTTTCTGGAGCAATTGGAAACCCACACACAAGAAGGTGATTATTTCTTTTGTCACGCGGGTGTGGATCCGAAACGAAAGCTGAAAAAGCAGGAGGCAGAGGATCTGATCTGGATGCGGGAGCCGTTCTTGTCCTGGAACAAGCCGCTTGAAAAAGTGGTGGTACACGGACACACACCGCACAAGAGACCAGAATTGCTCCCGCATCGCATTAATGTCGATACTGCCTGCGTCTACGGTGCAACTCTCACCTCGCTCGTTTTGGAAGCAAGTAAGCAGCGGTTCCTTTCGGTTCCGGCAGCACGCAATTATCGCAAGGAAGCGGGATTGTGAGGCCACCCTCCCGGCAAAACCGTGTACTGCCTGATGGTGCAATCATATCAGCCCAACAACGCGGCCTGTTTTTTGGAAATCGTGGGGGCAAGATTCATGATTCTGTAACGCAAACGCTTTTGCCCAACAGAAGATGGGCTTCCAGGCAGTGGATCTGCTGCGTTCTGGAGTTCAAAAACAGACAACGTCAGGTGATGGGTCCCGGCTATACCGAGCTCTTCTTCTTGGATGAGGTAACGGCTTTGGCCGCCGGTCATCGCCCGTGTTTTGAATGCAGACGCGACGACGCCCTCGCCTTTTCCCAAGCCTTTATCCATGACTCCGACCAGGCCGGATACAGCGACCGCCGCCGCGCGAGCGCTCCCCAAATGGACAAGATCCTGCATCAACAACGCCTGTCTCCCGATGGAAAAAAGCGTCTGTGCAGTCGACCATGGAATGAACTGCCGGTCGGCGCGATGGTAGAGGTGGGCAAGGTGTGGCTCGCAAAGTCTCCCGCGGGTACCCTGCAATGGAGTTTAGATGGATATATCCGGCCCGATCCAATTTCAGAAAACAATCTGGAAGGCGATCTCGATTGCCTGACTCCACCGGCAATTCTCAACACCTTGTCAAACGGTTATAAACCCCACTGGCATCCATCCGCCAAAATGCTGTAGATCACCTGCATGCCCAGATATGACTTCATCAGCCAGCGCCTCTATATCGACCGGCCACTAGCCACGGGCAAACGTGTCGACCTCGAGCGCAACCAATCCAACTATCTTATCAACGTCCTGCGCCATAAAGACGGAGCACCAATATTGGTATTTAACGGGAAAGACGGTGAGTGGCAGGCCCAATTGGAAATATCGGGGCGCAAAAAAGCAGCTCTGCTGGTGGTAAAACAGACGCGCGAGCAAACTGTACCCTATGATCTGGAATACTGGTTCGCCCCTCTAAAGCAAGCGCGGCTTGAATATATGGTACAAAAGGCAGTTGAAATGGGTGTCGGCATCCTGCAGCCAGTGTTGACCGAATTCACTCAATTGCGAAAGCTCAATTTTGATCGCATGGCCGCCCATACTGTTGAAGCCGCCGAGCAGTGCGGAATTCTAACCCTGCCCACAATAAGGGAACCGTTGACCTTGCGCTCAGCCGTGGACAGCTTGCCCGAAGACCGCAGGTTGATCTTTTGCGATGAAGGGGAGCATAGCCAGAATCCATTGCCAGCCCTTTCTCAGCTGCAATCGGGCCCGCTATGCGTCCTGATCGGCCCGGAAGGCGGGTTTTCTCCAGCTGAACGGGATATGTTGCGGTCCCATCCGCAAACCACGCCAATTCCGCTGGGGCCAAGAGTATTGCGGGCGGATACAGCAGCCATTGCAGCACTGGCCATCATTCAAGCCATGTTGGGAGACTGGAAACCAAATTCGACCAGCGATGGCAAATAAGGCAATTTTTTCCTTGCACAAGACAAGCAGTCGCGGGTAGCGATTTCACAGGAAAAGAACTGGAGCCAAGCAGATGGCCCGCGATACAACAGATACCACTCCGCTCGAAACCCGTGATCAGCTGGTTCGGGCCTTGTCGGACGGCTGCAAGCCCAAAGACCAATGGCGCATCGGCACTGAGCATGAAAAATTTGGCTTTTACAAATCCGACTTTTCGCCGGTCCCCTACGAAGGAGATCGTGGGATCCGCGCTCTTCTGGAAGGCATGCAGGCCAAGACCGGATGGGACCCCATCATCGATGCGGGTAACATTATCGGACTTGTAGCCACCGACGGCATGGGCGCAATTTCACTGGAACCGGGTGGGCAGTTTGAATTGTCAGGTGCACCGCTGAAAACGATCCACGAAACCTGCCGGGAATCCAATCGCCACCTGGCCCAACTGCGCGAAGTGGCCGAACCCATGGGCATGGGCTTTTTGGGGCTGGGCGGCAGTCCGAAATGGACTTTTGCGCAAACCCCGCAAATGCCGAAAAGCCGCTACGACATCATGCGCGCCTATATGCCAAAGGTCGGTAGTCAGGGCCTCGACATGATGCACCGCACCTGCACGATTCAGGTCAATCTGGACTTTTCTTCAGAGCAGGACATGCGCACGAAAATGCAGGTTTCCACCAAACTGCAATCTGTCGCATCCGCCCTGTTTGCAAATTCACCATTCACCGACGGAAAGCCCAATGGATTGCTATCATGGCGGTCTGACATATGGCGCGATACCGACAACCAGCGTGCAGGACTTCACGATTTCCTTATGAGCGATACGTTGGGTTTTGAAGAATATGTCGACTGGGCGCTGTCCTGTCCGATGTATTTTATCATGCGTGATGGCGTATATCGTGATTGCACCCATATCACATTCCAGGAGTTTCTGGACGGCAAAATTGAGGGGGAAGTAGCAAATGAAGGCGACTGGACCAACCATCTGGGGACGTTGTTTCCAGATGTGAGGCTGAAAAAATTCCTCGAAATGCGGGGCGCTGATGGGGGACCATGGCGACGCATTTGCGCCCTGCCCGCCTTGTGGGTTGGATTGCTTTATGACGAAGCCGCTCTGGCAGATGCTAAAACCCTGACCGATGAACTGAGTTTTGAAGACGTGCGCACCATGCGCGATGCCGTCCCCAAACAGGGGCTAAAGGCACCGGCTGGAAACCGCAGCGTGTTGGATATTGCCCGTGACATGTTGAAAGTCTCCCATTCGGGATTAAGTGCGCGGTCAGCCATTAACGATATGAATGTCGATGAGAATTCGTTTCTCGCACCACTGGATGAAGTGGTGGCACTTGGTGAAACCCAGGCCGAACGTCTCCTTAAACAATTTAATAGCAATTGGGACGGCGATATTGATCATATATTCGAGGAATATGCCTATTGACCACAACGCGTAGAGTAAGGGGACGGTGTCTGTGTGGCGATGTAAGCTATGAATGCAATGCATCTCCAAAGTGGTCACTCTATTGCCACTGCCAGAGTTGCCGTTTGAACACGGCATCTCCGGCCACGGCTTTTTTTGGAATGGCCGACGGTGGTGACAATTGGTTTTGGACGGGCCAGAAACCTAAAATCTACAATCGAAACCCCGGCGTGCAGCGATTTTTTTGCTCCACATGTGGTACGCCAATCGCTTATCGCGCCGATCAATATCCCGATGAAATCCACTTTTACACCGCATCTCTTGAAGACGCGACCGGCTTTGAGCCAAAAGGACACGTGCATTATGCTGAGCGGCTACCTTGGCACGAAGTGGCCGACAATTTGCCCCGCTGGGAGCTGCAGGTCGGTTCTAAAAAAGTCGAAAACTAGGCCAGGCCGACCCACTGGATAGCCAGCGCCACCGTCACCACGGCCAATATCGTGGATATAAGGATCGCAGCCGCCAATCTGCGCACCATCACGCCATAAGCTTCAGCAATGACAAATACATTACCCGCAATAGGCATGGCAGCAAGCACAATGCCCAGCGAGAAAAACAATCCCTCCACCTCAAACAGGTTCAGTATGAACCACGCGACAAGGGGGTGAATGAGCAACTTCAATACATTCATTATGGCAATTGGAGCCGCATCTCCCGCAACCGACCGTCCGGCAAGACTGGCGCCAAGCGAAAACAGCGCTGCCGGACCTGCCGCTCCGGCCAGAAAGGAGAAAAACCGGTCTGCTGGCCCCGGCAAACCAATGCCGGTTGCGGACAAGGCCATTCCCGCTGCAATTGCCAGAAAAAACGGATTAGCCACTGCGCCTTTTGCGGCCTTTGCAAAGGAACTGCCAAAACTTTTACCCGAGCTATTGGCCGATTCCAGTATCGCGATGGAAATGGGGATGATGATCACCAGATCAATGATCAGCGCTGCTGCAACCGGGGCCGCGGCCTTCTCACCGATTGCGGCCACCATCAGTGGCAAAGCTAGAAAACCCAGATTACCGACAGACGCCGCCTGCCCCACCAAAGCCGCTTCCCGTCGATCCCCTCCCAAAAACTTGAGAATCAGAACTGCCCCGATTGCATAGACCACAAGTGCTGCGAGCAACCATGCGGCCAGAAAGTCAATATTGATCAGCTGTGAAAAATCCTGCCGTGCAAGCGCATTGATGATCAGCCCCGGAACAGCGAAATTGAAAACAAACACATTGATTGATCGCACTCCGTCTTTGGGCAACCAACCAAGGCGACTGGCACCGTAGCCCAGCCCCACCAGTGCGAAGAAAGGCAAGGTCAGTGAAAAGATCAAAGACAAATTGCGGGTCCGTTTGTGAATTGGTATAAATTCTGCTTACATTATAGGTGGCGCGAGTCCCACCTGCGTTTCTATTAAAACAGAAAATAAAAGAGACTATCAGTGAACATTACCGAGCTTCTTGTTACGCAAAAAAATGTAGACCAAATCAGCGCAGAATTTGGACTGACCGAAGAACAGACACTGGAAGCAATGGCGGCTGTTATTCCGGCTTTTTCAGAAGGGTTGAAACGCCAGATCAGCACTCCGGAAGGTGCTGCCAATTTCATTTCCGCACTTTCATCCGGTCAACACGCCCAATACGCAGAAAACCCGACATCGGCCATGAATGAGACTGGTATAAAAGAGGGCAAAGCCATTCTGGGCCATCTGTTCGGAACAAAAAAAGTGAGTCGGGCTGTCGCCAAACAGGCCGCGGTTGAAACGGGTATAAGTCCGTCCATGTTCAAAAGCCTGCTGCCCGTCATGGCTTCGCTGGTTATGGGGTCCATATTCAAAGGAGCAACGACACCACAAGCTGCATCTGCTGACGGAAAAATCGGGGATGTTTTGAGCGGTGCAGTTGGGGGAGGTTTGCTTGGCCAGATATTGTCCGGTCTGGCAGAAGGGTTACTGGATGGCGCGAAGAGCGCTCAGCCCCGCCGCCGCGTACCGTCAAGGCGCAGAACCAGTTCCAAACCCGGAACGCTGCAGGAAATTCTGGAACAGGCTATGAATGGCGGATCGACTTCCAGTCGCCAGCGCAAGCCCCGCGCTCGCAGCAAGACTAACGCCCGGAAGAGAAGGCACTCCACCCGGTCAAGTGGTGGCCTTGGCGGCATATTTGATGAATTGCTTGGCACAGGCCAATCTCCGTCTCGCAGCCGCAGGAATACCAAAACGCCTCAACCACAATACAGACGACGGAACCGTAAGAAAAGTGGTGGCCTAGACGAGATTTTTGGCGACTTCCTGGAGCCCGGAGGCAAAATCCGCGAAAGCCAGCGCAAAGCAACCGGGAGTATTTTCGACGAATTTCTCAAGGGTTGAGCGCATCAATCGTCGCTGAGTATCAAACCAGTTTTGTAGTATTCGTACGTGCCTGGCGACGGAATTTTGAAGAAGCGCCGCCGCCAGTCCGTTTTTCAAATTGAGTTCTAACCAACAACTTTATTGGTTAGTGCAGATCATGCTGACGCGCCCAGAAGCGACGACGTGCAGCCAGCGCCCGAAGATGAAGAGATGCATCGCCGCGAAACGCCAGTGCTTCATGCACATCGCCACGGGTAATCCCCAAATCTGCAAGTACCCAGTCTTCCTGTTTAAGCAACTGTGCAATCTCTCGGCGCTTTTGCCATCTGGTCAGCGCCTTGCGCATGGTCCGGACCAGATCCTGTGGGCCCGGAATGATGACGGAAATTCTTGAGGTGTTTTCTGTGTAGGCCATCGTCTTTCTCCGAATATGAGGGGCAACGCAACCTATATGGAAGGCCTACAATCATTTGACAAACAAATGTTTTTGATCATATTAATCAGAAAATCGAATACTTAAAATGAACCATTATGTACACGCTTGATACTGATCAGCTGAAGACTTTTCTCGCTGTCGAACAGACACTTAGCTTCACCAAGGCCGCTGATATGGTCGCCCGCACCCAGTCAGCTGTTTCGATGCAGATCAAAAAACTGGAAGAAACCTTGGGCAAACAGCTGTTTTTTCGCATGGGGCGCTCGATCAAGCTGACCGGAGATGGGCACAAGCTTGTTCCCTATGCTCGTGAAATCGTAGATGCCTCCAATCGGGCACTTGCCGCATTTGACGATCAGGCGTTGAGCGGCAGCGTGTATCTGGGAACTGCAGATGATTACGCCGAGCGCTTTTTGCCATCGATTTTGGCGGGCTTTTCCCAGTCCAATCCGTTTGTCGAGGTCAGTGTGACTTGCGAAAATTCAGGAGACCTCCAAAAGCGGATTCGCTCTGGTGAGCTGGATGTGGCCATTGTTACCCATAGTGATACGCGCGAAAATTCGGAATTGATAAGGTGCGAGCCCTTGCTCTGGGTCGGCTCGCAACGTTACAACATTCAGTCGCTTTCCCCGATCCCTCTTGCATTGGGTGGCCCCAACTGCGTCTGGCGCATGGCCGCGATATCCGCCTTGGAACAGGCTAATCTGGATCACAAACTCATGTATACGAGCTTTTCGGCAACTGTGGTCGGTGCTGCCGTACTGGCTGGACTTGCTGTATCTGTTTTGCCGGAATCTGCGCTCAGGCCGGGCATGCAGGTTCTGGGTGAGCGCGACGGTTTTCCCCCACTGCCCCAATGTGAAATAGGTCTCATTCGCAGCCGCCGTGAAAGCACTGAGGCTACAGAAGCACTCGTAAATCACATCAAACGCAGCCTCGACACATTGCCAGTCATGGCGGCTTCCATTGATGATCCGCTTGCCGTACGCGAAACCGTTGGGCTGGAACAATCGGCCGTGGTGACCGGTGCTGAATTGGGTGGATCAAACACTCCCGGTGATAGACGCACGACAGCCATGTGATACATTGACTTATGAACAAGATTCAGCCTCGAACAACCGGATCCAACACGCTTGAAGTCACCGTCACGGAATTGTCGGGCAAGCTGAAAAAAACCGTTGAAGACACATTCGGATATGTACGCGTGCGGGGTGAAATTTCCGGGTTTCGCGGTCCGCATTCCTCTGGTCATTGTTATTTTGCCCTGAAGGACGAACGTGCCCGTCTGGAGGCCGTTATTTGGCGCGGACAAGCTTCAAAACTGAAGCACCGACCGGAGGAAGGTCTTGAAGTCATTGCGTCCGGCAAACTAACGACCTATCCGGGCTCATCCAAATACCAGATTGTCATTGACAATCTGGAACCGGCGGGAACCGGTGCCTTGTTGGCCCAACTTGAAGAACGACGAAAAAAGTTAGCCGCAGAGGGCCTGTTTGACGACAACAGAAAACAGCTTTTGCCTTATATGCCAAAAGTTATCGCAGTGATCACATCCCCGACCGGTGCTGTCATCCGGGATATTCTCCACCGCTTCAGCGATCGCTTTCCAGTCCACGTTCTTGTCTGGCCCGTGCGTGTCCAGGGCGAAACCACCGGGCAAGAAGTGGCAAACGGAATTCATCAACTCAATGCCATATCTGGCACCGACGCATTGCCCCGACCAGATATGATCATTGTGGCTCGTGGAGGTGGATCGCTGGAAGATCTTTGGGGTTTCAACGACGAAGTCGTGGTCCGCGCGACAGCTGATTCCATGATACCGCTCATTTCAGCTGTAGGACACGAAACTGACTGGACACTTATTGACTATGCGGCAGACTGGCGGGCCCCGACCCCGACAGCTGCCGCTGAAAAAGCAGTCCCCGTTCGCGCCGAACTCGAGGCCCTTATTGCCGATTTGGCCGCCCGCCTTCGCGGCAGCATGGGCCGATTGGGAGAGCGGCGTCGCAATGATCTGCGTGCGGCCAACCGAGGCCTTAAAACGCCCGACACTTTGCTGGCAATGCCGCGCCAAAAATTTGACGAAGCTGCCGGACGTCTGGAGCGGGCGCTGACTTCGCGCGTGGAACGGTCACAGGTTCGCTTTGCACAAAGAGGTGGCAGGCTGTCTCCTGATGCTCTTGTGCGGTTGATAAGGGTGAACAGTGACCGGTACTCGTCTTTGTGGCCCCGCAACCAGCGGGCCATGCTCACGACTGTGCAAAACCGGCGTAACACCTTTTCTGCGCTGGCCCGCCAAATCAGAGCAGAACCGTTACAAGCCCGTATCTTCTCAACCCAGTCATCTGTGAATAGGCTTGGCGATCAATTGCGCGTTGCACTGGATAACCGCCTGGCCCGCGGCAATCAGCAAATGGAACGCAACAGAAGGCTGCTGAAGTCCCTTTCTTATCATAGTATTCTCGATCGCGGCTTTGCGGTCATCAGGGATGATACAAACACTCCGATCAGTGGAATCTCCAAGATCAAAACAGCGGCCAACCTCAAGGTTGAAATGCGCGATGGGTCACTTGACGTTGTTGCCAGTCTGAAAACGAAGAGAAGCAAGGCAAAGCCCCAAAAAACCAACCCGAACGATCAGGGCAAGCTGTTTTAAACCTGCACGCCTCCGTCATTTGCGAAGAGTTTAGGCACTTTGCGAATTAAACCGGAATCAAAAAGTGGTACGGCTGGAAGGAGTTGAACCATCGACCTCTGGCGCCACAAGCCAGCGCTCTAACCAACTGAGCTACAGCCGCACTTTTCACGCCTCAATATAACTCAAGGCCTCGGCTTCATAGGGCGAATTTGCCTCCGGGGCAAGCCTGATCAACGGTCAGCAGCCGACAATATGGAAAAAAAATTCAACCGCCCAATTCACCCTCTAATTAACCGTGACTGGCGAATTTTTCAGCTCAATTGCCATATCGGTGGATTGTGTCGGCAAAAACCTGTATTTACACTTTGTTAATATTATCTGGAGAGCTGCCTGCCCTTCACCCGGGATCAGTGGTTCTTATCGAGTGGTTGAGTATGGCGCAGAAAAACTATCCCTATCTTGATCTAACTGTTCTGCCCGAACTTCGCCCACATGTGATTTCCTCATGTGCGGTTGTACTATTCGACAGCGGAGAAGAGAGCGGTGGTGGCCTGGATCACATTTTGTGGGCCAATGGCGAGGGAGCGAACCTGTTAGGCTCGTCTGCTGTTCGCGAATTGCTGGAAGGCGAACTGTCACCAAATGCCGTGATGAAGCGGCAAATCCAGACCGCGGTTGAAAAATTGTCCAATGCGGATGAAGCTTCTGCGGTCATGCGCGTTCGCAGCGCGTTGAAAACCCGCCTTTTGGGTTTCAGTGTTCGAAATATCCAACTCCCCAACGGGCACACAGTTGTCATGCTCATGACCGAAAACATCCATGGCCGGGGGCACAGCAAATTGGATATGGCCCGTTCGGCGGTCGACTGCCTGGATGGATATAGTCACGCGTCGGCTGTACTTGGACCCGAAGGCGAATTGTTGGCTGCGTCTAAGCACTTTAATTCTCTGGAAGTTGCCGATGCAGAGCTTGGCAAACTGGCTACCGAAGTTGCAACAGAAGATGACAGACTAGTCAAACGGCTCATACCGACAGCCAAAGGTGACCTCGCTGCCGGAATCGCTCGATTAAGCGACGACCCAACAAGCCACATCCTGATCATCGCAGAAACCAGTGATCAGACCAGCTCATCACCGGAACCACTTGAGAAAGAACACGAATATACAGGGAACGTGCCCCAGGCAGCACAGCAAGGCGGCGACGGCGGCGGCGAAGAGAGCGAAACTGATGCTGAAACCGATGACGGACCTTCGGTTGGTGCTTTTTCAAACAAGCGCAAATCTGCTCAAGGCGGTCTGGCAAGATGGTATTTCAAACAACCACGTAATGAAGAAACCACGTCCCCTGAAAAAGATACACCAGTGGACACTTCAGTTGATAATGTCCGACAAGACACCGAGTCTGCCCCAGAGGAATCAGAACCAACCAGTTCACTAACGGACAATGCATCTGAATCCGGGGTATTGATTCAGGAAACTTCTTATACGGATGGGGCCGCAGAACGCCCCGAAGGGCAAGAGGAAGCACCTGATAATACAGTTTCAGAATCCGATGATGAACCATCCGCAGCTAACGAAGAAGATTTACAGGTTGATGATGCTGCCAAGCCGGTTCGCTTCGTCTGGGACATGGACACAGACAACCGGTTCCGCGAGGTGTCGGAAGAGTTGGAACTGAGCGTTGGATCAACGTCAGCTGATGTTGTTGGAGCGACCTGGGAGGAATTGGTCAAACGTCACAACATAGACAATGGGGATGAGATAACTGCTCTCCTGCGCAAGGGTGACACCTGGTCAGGCAAGACCGTATTGTGGCCAGTTGAAGGGACGGACCTGCTGGTACCAATTGACCTGGCGGGTCTCCCCTCCTATGGACGCAATCGCGTGTTTGACGGTTTCAACGGCTTTGGGGTTGTGCGCATGGCAGACGCTGTGGTTGACCCGCGGGCTGCTGGTTTGAAGATGTCACCGGTTAGTCAGGAAGCCACAACCAACAAGGATGAAGCTGCACCTGGTTCGGGCGAAGAAGTGGGCGAGGACGCTTCCAGCGCTCTTGCGGCAAACGTTGTTGACCTCGAATCCCTTCGTAAGTCCAAAACCGACCGCACCCTTTCTACCGACGAACAGGAAACATTTGAGGAAATAGGAGAAAAGCTCTCAGATGACGCCTCATCTGAAGACCGGTCAGGCGACAAGGCGACATCAGAAACACAAGAGAACGATGGTGGTGCAGATGCAGACTTTGTACCATCAGCCTTTGCTGGACCGGGCCGCTCGGTTGATGACAGTTCCGCTACAATCGACCCACTACCAAAAGCCCGCACACCGGAACACAATGTCGACACATCGATTCTGGCCCGTTTACCCATCCCCGTTCTGGTTTATCGGGCCAACGATCTGTTTTTCGGTAATGGACATTTCTTCGATCTGACCGGATATGAAGATCTCAAGGAGTTAGCTGCTGCAGGTGGAATTGAAACCCTGTTCGGAGCAAATGCCGAAACCGACGACAATGTGCAGTCCAAAATCTACCATGCCAATGGAAAGCAGCTCGACGTTCAGGCCAATTTGCAACAGGTTCCCTGGGATGAAGATCGCGCCATGCTGCTGACCTTGAGGCAGGGTGATAGCAACGACGACAGTGATGATTCCGGTGAGAGCGGCAGAGGAAACCAGGTTGAGCCCGGTTCTCCGGCAGGCAAGTCATCGCAGGCTGGCAGCACCCCGGAAACCACTTCATCGAAAGGCCCCGCCTCACGTCTGGCCGCTGTCGTGCCCTTGAACAGGAATTCGGATTCATCGAACGATCCGTTACGCGCTGAGTTTGGTGGTTTGGAAGCCGAAGATCTTCGCAACATTCTGGATACGGCCACCGATGGCGTAGTGATTCTTTCTGATGAAGGCATCGTTCGTGCGATGAACAAATCGGCAGAAGCCCTTTTCGATGTCGGACCAGACGAGGCATTGGACCAGTCCTTCACCGGGTTGTTGGCTCCTGAAAGCCACCGCCTGGCAATGGATTATCTCTCGGGCATGTCTGGCACAGGTGTTGCCAGTCTCATGAACGATGGGCGCGAAGTGATAGGCAAGACAGCAAAAGGCGGCCTGATTCCCCTTTTCATGACAATTGGCAAATTGCAGAAAACAGACGCCTGCTGCGCCGTCATGCGAGACATCACCCAGTGGAAAAAGGCTGAGGAAGAACTGCTCAGCGCGAAATCGATAGCTGAAAGTGCGAGCGCTCAAAAAACAGAATTTCTGGCCAAGATCAGTCATGAAATCCGCACCCCGCTGAACGCAATAATTGGCTTTTCCGACATGATGATTGAGGAACGATTCGGAAAAATCGACAATGACCGATACCGTGGTTACTTGCGCGATATCCACCGCTCCGGCAGTCATGTTCTTGAACTGGTCAATGACCTGCTCGACATCTCCAAGATCGAAGCTGGCAAGATGGATCTGGACTTCGACGCCTGCGATCTCAACACCACCGTATCGGAAACAGTTGCACTTACCCAACCGGAGGCCAACAAGGAACGCATTATCATTCGCACCAGCCTGTCGGCGGTAGTTCCCAAGATCGTGGCCGATTCCCGCAGCTTGCGTCAGATCATTCTCAATCTTGTCTCCAATTCAATTAAATTCACCAAGTCCGGTGGACAGGTGATAATATCGACCGTTTACGAAGAAAGCGGTGAGGTCGTATTGCGCGTACGCGATACTGGAGTCGGAATGAGTGAGCTGGAACTGGCGCGCGCGCTCAAACCCTTCCAGCAAATCAATGCGGAATCCAATAGTCAGGGCACTGGTCTCGGTCTTCCCTTAACCAAAGCCATGGTCGAGGCCAACCGCGCCCGGTTTGAAATTGATAGCACTCCTGATGAAGGAACACTGGTCGAGATCTATTTTCCAAGCCAGCGTGTGTTGGCTGATCGATAGCCCACGCTCCATATTGCAAGCCGTTGATGTAACTGGATAAGTTCACAGCACTCCGAGATTTCAGTGACACGACCCACTGCCGTACAACGTTAGTGCAATTTAGAAAATTTCCAACCTGTTGGTTTTTATGCGTTTTTTTATTGACGCCTCCAGGGGCAATTTCTATGCACACGGCGTCGACTTTCGACGAAAATCTACTCCGCGGGGCCTTTAACCCCGCTGGCTGAAGGAAAACAAAATGAAAATCTCAATGAAACGAGTCAGTTTGTGGCTGTCCGTTGGACTCGTTGCCATCGGTACGACAATACCCGTCACCTATGCGAAAGACACCGTCAACATATACTCATACAGGCAGACCGGACTGCTGCAGCCTCTGCTGGATGACTTTACCGCCAAGACCGGCATACAAACCCGTGTGCTTTTCGCCAGCAAGGGGCTCGATCAAAGAATCGCATCTGAAGGGGCCAATTCTCCTGCGGATATATTGATGACCGTGGACATTGGACGTCTGTCCACTGCTGCAGATCTTGGCATAACGCAAGCCGTGAATGATCCCGCCATCAACGACAACATACCCTCTCAGTTTCGCGATACCGACGGGCAATGGTTCGGCCTCACCAGCCGTGCCCGTGTGGTTTACGCTTCACGAGAGCGAGTAGCGCAGGACGTCATCACCTATGAAGAATTAGCCGATCCCAAATGGAAGGGTCGCATTTGCACCCGCTCCGGCCAACACTCATATACACTGGGCCTGATTGCATCGATGATCGCTCATCACGGTGAGGCTGATGCGGAAAAATGGCTGGCTGGAGTGAAGAACAACCTCGCCCGCAAACCCACCGGCAATGATCGCGCTCAGGTCAAAGCCATTTTTTCTGGAGAATGTGATCTTGCGCTTGGCAACACTTATTACATGGGGCTGATGCAAACCAATGAAAAGGAACCAGAGCAAAAGCAATGGGCCGCTTCAGTCAAACTCTTATTTCCGAACGCTGAGGAACGCGGTACTCATGTCAACCTGTCCGGCATGGTTATGGCCAAACACGCTCCAAACCCGGATGCCGCGCGCAAATTCATGGCCTATTTAGCAAGCGAGCGGGCTCAACAAATCTATGCGAAATCAAATTTTGAATACCCCCTGAAACCGGGTGTTGATCCAGATGAAGTGGTCTCGTCCTGGGGCAAATTGACCCCCGATTCTCTGCCACTTTCCGACATTGCAAAACTGCGCAAGGCCGCATCGGAAATGGTAGATCGCGTTGGGTTTGATGAAGGACCTGATGCCTGATCAGGCGCTGCCAATAGCCAATTCCAAATGGCGCGATCAGTTCATACTGTTTGCGCCATTTGGTGCCTTGCTGCTTTATATGTTCCTGACCCTGCTGCCGGTCGGCGCACTGGTGTGGATAGCTGCCCATGCCTCATTGGATGTATGGCCTCATCTTGCCAGATATGTGCTTCCAACTGCACTCTGGGACACGGCGCTACTGTTGCTACTTGTCGCCGTTGGCACAATCATTTTAGGCGCTGGTTGTGCCTGGATGACATCGTTGTGTGACTTTCCCGGACGAAAATTCTTTAGCTGGGCCCTGGTCTTGCCGCTTGCTGTGCCAACCTATATTGCAGCCTATACCCATGTGGAATTTTTCGAATATTCCGGCCCCATCCAGTCAGCAGTCAGAAGCCTCGGTGACTTCTCTTCCGGGGCCGACTATTGGTTTCCAGACATTCGGTCACTAGGTGGGGCAGGCTTTGTATTTTCCTTCGTCCTTTACCCATATGTCTATTTGAGCACACGCCTTGTCTTCTCCATGCAAGGAGCGTCTGCACTGGATGTTTCACGAACTCTTGGCGCAGGACAGTTTGAGATATTCCGTCGCGTTGCCCTGCCCATGGCACGGCCAGCCCTGGCCGCGGGGGCAGCTTTGGCGCTTATGGAGACACTCAATGATATAGGCGCGGTCGAATTCCTGGGTGTGAAAACACTGACCTATGCGGTTTTTGAAACATGGCTGAACCGAAACAGCCTTGCCGGGGCGGTGCAGTTGTCTTTACTCACGCTGATTATAATTGGCGCTCTTGTGCTGGTGGAGAGGCGTTCACGCCAAAAGCGGTCCTACGCCACTTCGACGAGGGAGCGGCCACCTTCTTTGTTGAAACTTTCACCACTCAAACAGGTCATGTGTTTTATCGCCTGTTTCACCCCATTGCTGCTCGGATTGGGAGTTCCGCTTTGGGTCTTGGGGGTGTTCGCCCTGCGCAGACTTGACGATGTGGTCTCGACTGCAGTGCTACAGGCGGCAGGAAACAGCATTCTTGTAGCGAGCTCCACAGCTGTGTTGGCGACGCTCATCGCCTATCTTGTCTTGCAATTTGGTCGTCTTTCCGGCGTGAAAAGCATTGCCACCACCGGTCGCATAGCCGGCCTGGGCTATGCGATTCCCGGAACTGTCCTGGCATTGGGGCTGCTTGTTCCGCTTGCCGGTTTTGACAACTGGTTTGATGGCCTGATGCGCCAGAATTTCGAAATCTCCACAGGCCTTATGATCAGTGGGTCGGTACTTGTCATCATCTATGCGTGCACTCTGCGCTTCATGGCCATTTCATATGGAACCATCGAGGCTGGTTTCCTGCGCATTACTCCCAATATCGACATGGCAGCACGGGCACTTGGCAGAAATTCAAGAGAAATCGCCTGGCAGGTCCATCGCCCCATACTCGGCAAGGCACTGGCGGTTGCGTTTTTGCTGGTCTTTGTCGACACCATGAAGGAACTGTCCGCGACTCTGCTACTGCGGCCATTTGATTTTGAAACCCTGTCCACCTTTGTTTATGACCGTGCATCGCAAAGCGCTCTTGAAGATGCCGCCATTGCCTCAATTGTCATTGTTCTGATCGGCATCATACCAGCACATTTTCTTAGTCGCTTGTCCAACACAAAAAAAACGCGGACATTGCTGCCCGCGAAAAAAGGTTAGTTAACTTGCTGTCTGGAAATTTAGGCTCGTCACTCAAATCCTCTGTGGAGCACACTGCGTTGATTTGCCTGTGTGCGTCTGTTGAGGTCACTTTGGGCTGATTCCGTTAAACCTACCTTTAACCAATGCTTAAAATTGTATTGTTCGGGGCTTCTTGAACAGGAAGGTAAATTTCCTGGTCAGGTTTTGCTAACCAAGATTCTTAGGATTGAAGTTGCGGCAGGTTCTCAAACAGCGCCAGCGCTTCAGGATTTGCAAGCGCCTCACGATTTTTGACCATTCTGCCGTGAATAATGTCGCGAACGGCCAGTTCCGTAATCTTGCCGGACTTTGTGCGTGGGATGTCCTGAACTTCAATGACAACTGCGGGAACATGCCTCGGTGAAGCGCCGGTGCGTATCTTGAGCTTGATCGCAGCAATCAGATCGTCGGTAAGATCAATGCCTGGTGCAAGGCGCACGAACAGAACCACCCGCGTATCACTTTCCCATTGCTGGCCGATGCATAATGCCTCTTCAACTTCCGGCATCTGCTCAACCTGATTGTAGATTTCAGCCGTTCCAATACGAACACCACCGGGGTTGAGCGTAGCGTCTGACCGCCCATGGATTATCATTCCACCATTTGCGGTCCATTCGGCAAAATCGCCATGGCACCATACATTGTCGAAACGTTCGAAATATGCGCCATGATATTTTGCCCCATCAGGATCATTCCAGAACATAATGGGCATTGATGGGAAAGAAGCTGTGCAAACAAGTTCGCCTTTTTCCTGGCGTACCGGTTTCCCGTCATCATCCCAAACCTGAACGTCGAGGCCAAGTGTGGCTCCCTGAATTTCGCCAATATAGACAGGATTCCACGGGACAGCGCCAACAAAACACGCAACGATGTCAGTTCCTCCAGAAACCGAAGCCAGATGAATATCGTCCTTTATCCCTTCATAAACAAAAGAAAAATTTTCTGGCGACAAGGGAGAGCCAGTTGATGCGATTGTTTGAACACTCGACAGATCATGGGTTTCAATTGGCCTGCACCCACTATTGCGCACGGCGTCTATAAATTTGGCTGACGTGCCAAAGAAGGTGAATTGTTCTTCGCTTGCATAATCGAATATTGCATTGGCACCCGGATAGAACGGAGACCCGTCATACAACATGACGGTTGCCTGCGAGGCCAGAGCCGTTACCAGCCAATTCCACATCATCCAGCCACATGTTGTGAAGTAAAAGACCCGATCGCCTGATTGAATATTGCAATGCAGCATGTGCTCTTTCAGATGCTGAATCAGGGTGCCACCCTGTCCATGAACAATACATTTGGGTACGCCCGTCGTGCCGGAGGAAAACAATATGTAAAGCGGGTGTGAAAACGGCAGTCGCTCGAATTCCACCTTCCTCGCTTCATACCCTTTAAGGAAGTTCTGCAGAGTTACACCGCCATCCAATGAATGCGCGAGGTCATCCCCTCCGCCCACATAGGGTAAAATAACGGTCTTGTCCGAGGCAAGATGCGGAACGATGGCTTTGAGTTTCTTGGCAACATCAATTTGCTTGCCATTGTACCAATATCCGTCGCAAGCGATGAAAAGCGCTGGCTCGATTTGCCCGAACCGGTCCAAAACACCCTGTTCTCCAAAATCAGGCGAGCAGGAGGACCATATTGCACCAATTGAATTAGCCGCCAGCATGCAGGCGATGGTTTCTGGCGTATTGGGCACCATTGCGGCAATGCGGTCGCCGGATTTCACACCTTCGGCAAGAAACGCCTGTTGCAGTCTCGAAACCAGGGCATGAAGTTCGTCCCATGAATAGGTCGAGCGGACCTTGTCTTCTCCTCGAAACACCACTGCAGGGTCAGAACCCGTCTTGCGCAGCAGGTTTTCGGCAAAGCTAATGCGGGCATCAGGAAAGAACCGCGCACCAGGCAGTTTTTCCTCATCCTGGATTATGCGCTCACCTTTTTCGCCAACAACATCACCATAGTCCCACATGGCGCTCCAGAACGCCGCCGGATCAGCTACTGACCAGTCATGCAGACTTTCATAGGTAGGAAAATCAGCGGATACCTGACCGCCGCAATAATCAGCAAAGTGCCTCATACGTGAGTTTTGCACACGGGATTCGCTTGGTGTCCAGAGCGGTGTGTTTTCAGATGTCTGTAGTTTGCTCATAGCCATTACCGGTTGCTGCCATTGAAATTTTATTCGCCTTTTGCAGCGCAATTGGCAAGATCAATATCAAGCTCGGGACTATTCAATCATCACTTCATCAGAATTCAGGTACAAATATCGCGTAAGAACAGTGGTTTTCCCGGTCTTGCTGTTCTCAAACCAAGTACCAGGGCCTATGTTGACGACAGCGCCGCCGGGAAACCGATTCATTTTCAGGAATTCACCCTGGCCGGGATTGGACGTAGCAAATGAGCAGATTTGGAAAAATTGCAATTGCGGCTATAGCCGTGTTTGCCATTGCGGTTTTTGCCATTCCCAATCTGCTTTCCACCGACGTGGTGAAGCAACGTATCGAAGACCAGCTTTCTCAATTGACGGGCCGCCAGGTATCTCTAGAGGGCGACAGCCGTATTTCCCTGCGCCCCTATCTTGGAGTGTCCTATAACAAGGTCGTTGTTACCGATAGTCGCGATGCGCCCGGGGCACCGCTGGTCACCGTGGAACAATTCAAGGCCAGGCTGGGTTTGTTTGCGGCACTTTTTGGCGATGCAAAAATAACCGAAATCGAACTGATCCGCCCGCATTTTCATCTCCATATCGGATCAAATGGCGCAAGGAACTGGCTGTCAGACAGGGGCCAGATTGGCGCATGGATTAAGGGCGAAGAGAGCAGCGGCACACTCAATCTGGGTAAACTTCGCATTGAAGATGGTAAAGCAGAATTGCGAGACGAGAATTCTGACAAAACCGTGGGCATAACGGCAATAAATGGTGACTTAAATTGGCCGGATATTCATTCCGGGATAAATATCGATGCGTCGCTCGTTTGGCGGGGAGAAATCGCCAAACTGTCGGCCAGCGTATCAAAACCTCTCGACTATATTCGTGATGGTGCCACAGAACTTTCACTTCGACTGGCTGCCAACCCTGTGTCCATTTCCTATGATGGAAAAATAGAATCACAATCCAACCAGTCCGAGGGAGAGTTGACGATTCAGTCCGCATCACCCAAAAGGCTGACCGACTGGATCAACTGGCAGCTTCCCGTTGCCGAACTCCTGGGTACTGCTTCTATTTCCGGTTCCGTAAGCACAAGAGGTTATGAGCTTGAATTTCCCGAGGCGGAAGTCGTGTTGGGTGAACATACCGGCAAAGGGCGCGTGCAACTGACTATCGAGGAAGACCGTACCATAGTCGCTGACGGCACCTTGGCATTCGATTCCATTTCCTTTCCACCTTTGACCGAAATTCTTGCATCACCAGCCAATACTGAACAATCAGGGGATGCGCTTGCATTGCCCTTGTTTCATGGTCTGGCGGTTGACGTCAGGTTATCAGCCAACACCGCGACCTCTGGTCCAGTTACGGTGAATGATCTGGCAGCTTCGATCATAGTCAGGGACAATGAGATCAGCTTCGATATTGGCCAGGCTGCTGCGGCAGGAGGCATGGTTGCGGGATCGATCAATTTGCGGGCACCCGGTGATCAACTGGCATTTTCTGGCAACCTCTCCTTGAGTGATGTTGAACTTCAGCAATTGACTAGTGTTTATGAAGATTCCGGCTTTTCACTGACGGGCAAGGGCAATGTGGAGATCAAGCTGAAATCAACCGCAACTGACGCAAATGGTCTGCTCTTGCGCCTCAACGGGGAAGGCAATTTGCAGGGCCATGACGGAGTTTTACAAGGCTTGGATTTACCAGGTCTGTTGGCCTCAACCACTGCTGGGTCAAATAACGTCACTCGCGTTTCAGATGCAACTACCGATTATTCCGCATTCAAGTTGGGGTTTTTTATCGCCAATGGAACGGCATTTCTCAGAGACAGCAGCATGGCGAGCGACGTGATTTCAGTCAGTTTGAAGGGACGTATTGACCTTGTGGCCGGTGCACTGGCGCTTCGCGGGAACATTCATCAACTCGATGACGGAACACTGCAGGCAGATGGTGTCCCGTTTTTTGTCGGCGGCACGGCAGTTTCGCCCTTGTTTGTGCCTTTGCCAACGGTCGATCAAAGGCAGGCCCCACCCCCTGACACGCAAAAACCTGCACCAAGTCAATAACACCCATTGGCAATAATCCTGCGGGCCAATCAGGAAAAATGCCTGATTCAGTTCATCAAAGCAGCACCTTTGGATTCAGACAACCCCACATCTGATACGGTTGCCTTGACTTCGTTAAAGGCAAAAAGCTCCGTTTTGCCCGCTACACCCTTGAGTTGATGGTGCCCGATGGAGGTCCACAAATCTGCATTGACTTTGGCAATTTCTTCAATTGTCAGTGCCCGAGCATCAACAGCCTTGGTGAGTGTTTCAATTCGCTCTACTTCGTTGATGGTTGGACCAATAACAGAAAAAGAAAGCCGTGAGGCCACGCCGATATTGCCGAACATGACTTGTCCCACATTGAGTCCAATACCGAAATCAAACGGCATCAGACTGGCGTCCTTGCGGCGTTGGTTGATTTTCCCAGACAGTTTAAGAGCCTGTTCCATGGCAAGCGTGGCACATGTAATCGCCTGCGCCTTGCCAGCTTCATCATCGTAAGGGAAGATCGCCAAGACGGCATCTCCTATAAAGTCCAGCACCTCGCCGCCATATTCGATAGCCGGCCCAGCTGTGCACTGGAAATAGTCATTCAACAATTCCAGGAACGCATCGGGTGACATCGTATCGGCCAGTTCTGTCGACTTGCGCATGTCACTATACCATACAACGGCCTTGATCTCGCGGCCATCACCAAGCTTAATCGCTCCATCGAGAACCTGTCGCCCGGCATGTCTTCCGAGATAGGTTTCGGTAATGTTGAGTGCGATGCGGTTTTGCACCACGCTTTTGCAAGCCGTTGCCAATCGGCGCTGGATCTTTTTCAGAGCTGCCAGGTCATCATCTGAAAATCCCCCGGGCCGGTCACTTGACCACATGACAAGCACTCCGGCTTCCAACTTTGCATTGCGCACTCTGCTGTTCTGGAACTCAGTAGCAATCAATAGGTAGTCCGTATGCCCCTGCTCAGCGAGTTCTTCCAGCACCGCAAAATCGATCATCTTATTGGGGCCATCCAGGTTGCGCCGAAAGGTATTGAGCCGGTTTTCGATCACAAAGTTCATCGGGCTGCGCAACCATTCTTCAGAGACATTGTCCAGATGATTGAACTGCTCAAACACCGTGTCTTCACCGCGTCGCCACAAGACAGTTTCCGCCTGAAACAATGGATGCAAGGTTGGCCACATCAACCGACAGCGACTCAGTGGCACGCCAACAGCAGTCAGGCGGACGCAGACCTGTTCAAACAGTTCAACAACATTTGGTTGGGCAAGGGCCTGATCGATCAGCCATTCGCCAATTTCATTGATAAGTGTTGTTCTTTGCATTGGAGGCTCCATAAGGCGCACAAGACAAAGGTGGTATGCAAAGCAGATTATTCAAGACGTGCGCTTGCCTGTTTCAGGCCTGAGCAGCGAGTTGCTCGGCTCGCATTCGCCGCACTTCCTGCCTTTTAAGTGTAATCGACGTCACGATAACTCCCGATGCCACAAGTGCCACCAGTATTGCACATACGGCATTGATTTCAGGCGTGACGCCCAATCGGACCTGACTGAATATCTTCATTGGCAGTGTGGTGGCACCCGGACCAGAGTTGAACTGAGCAATGACCAGATCGTCCAGAGACAGCGTAAAGGCAAGCATCCAACCAGCAAAAATGGCCGGAGCGATAATCGGCAAGGTAATCTGCAAAAAGGCGCGGGAGGGCGTTGCCCCCAGATCGAGTGCAGCCTCCTCCAGAGAACGGTCAAATCCGACCAATCGCGATTGAACCACCACCGCAACAAAGCACATTGAAAAGGTGATATGGGCCAGAACTATCGTTGTCATGCCCCGATCCAGACCAATAGCAACAAACAAAAGCAAAAGGCTGAGGCCCGTGATAACCTCGGGCATAACAAGGGGGGCATAGATCATCCCGGAAAACAAAAACCGGCCTTTAAATCTGCTGTAACGCACCAGAGCCAGCGCAGCCAACGTACCGAGCACGGTAGCGATCGTGGCTGAGATCAGGCCAACTTTGAGGGTCACAAGACCGGCGTTGACCAACCCTTCATTTTGAAAGGCACTGGCATACCATTTGGTAGAAAAACCGGCCCAGACCGTGACCAGTTTCGACTCGTTGAACGAATAGACAATCAGGATGAGGATCGGCAGGTACAGAAACGAAAAGCCCAAAACCACGGAGGTAATATTGAATTTTGACCAGGTGCGGTTCATCTTTCCAGCTCCCTGGTACGCGCTTCACTGCGCTGGAAGAGCATTATGGGCACAATCAGGATCAGCAACAGAATAATTGCCACAGCCGATGATACAGGCCAATCACGGTTCTGGAAGAACTCGTCATAAAGCGTGCGTCCTATCATCAGTGTCTCGGAACCGCCGAGCAGCGAGGGAATCACGAATTCTCCAACTGTTGGAATGAAGACCAGAAAACAACCTGCAGCTACACCGGGCATGGAGAGCGGCCAGGTAATCTTCCAAAACGCAGCCTGGTCGGTGCAGCCCAGATCCTTGGCCGCCTCGAGCAAGGTGCCATCCTGCTTTTCAAGATT
>JBPCWM010000225.1:0-3813 GCA_051009515.1 Rhizobiaceae bacterium
GCGATAAGGTGTCTGTGGATCCAGCAGCGATGACTGTTACAATCGACGGTGAAGTCACCAAGGTTGATGTCTGTAATGTTATCCCTGGCATGAAGGCAGGTCGTATTGCTGAGCTTGCCGGGGTTACTGACGGTAATTGGGCGCCTGTCAACGCCGCCGATATGTCGACGAAAGCAGACGCCAACATCTACGTGTTGGGCGACGCGGCTCAGCAGGGCGATATGCCAAAGTCCGGCTTTTCGGCCAACAGTCAGGCTAAGGTTTGTGCCAATGCGGTTCGCGGTTCCCTGACTGGTTCCAAAGTGTTCCCGGCCAAGTTCTCCAACACCTGCTGGTCGCTCATCGATACCAACGATGGCGTTAAAGTTGGTGCCACCTATGAAGCCACTGATGAAAAAATTGCCAAGGTCGATGGCTTTATCTCAAAAACAGGTGAGACCGCAGATTTGCGCAAGGCGACTTACGAAGAGTCCGAAGGTTGGTACGCGGGCATTACAGCAGACATGTTCGGATAAGATGGGAAGGGGCCTTGATTTAGATCAAGGCTCCGTTCCCCCAATCATAGCACGATCCCTAACAGAAAGGAGAACTATGGCATGAAGTCTCTATTGTTAGCTGCAATGCTTGGTATTTCTATCACTGGCATTGCCAAAGCCGATGATTCATCGACGGTTTATGAGTACAAAGGCAGTTTCAGTGATGCAACTTTCAGCGTAGAAAGCGCCATTGTGGGCAAAGGGTTGGTGATCGACTATGTCAGTCACACCGGTGAGATGCTCAACCGTACCGGATCCGACGTCGGCAGCCAAAAGAAGCTCTTTGATGAAGCCGATATCTTTGTATTTTGCTCCGCTGTTGTTTCAAGAAAAGTAATGGAAATCGACCCGGCAAACATCGCCCATTGTCCATACGGTATTTTTGTAGCCGAGCGTGAAGGCAAGGTCACAGTCGGGTATAGGAACTACCCCCAAGGGGCCATGCAACAAGTGCAGGCGCTTCTGGACGAAATAGTCAAAGAGGCGGTGGGCGAATAGCGGCCTGAGCATTGCTTTGGGAGCCTGGTCAAATTCGAGCCATGTCCGGGTGGTAAAATCATGGACGGGTGCCACCAGCAACGCCCGATAGTATCAAACCAAACCGGGTGCGGTTTGGCGACGGGTGCTGGAAGAAATGGCCAGTTGAGTAAGGCCAGCGCCGATCCACATCGAAAGCAAGGCAAGCCAGGCTGTCAGCGCAAAGATGGCCCCACCGGACATTCCGGCCCCCACGGCGCAGCCTCCGGCCAACATGCTGCCAAAACCCATGAGAACACCGCCAACAAGATACCTTTCCATCGGCATGTCCGGCTCAAACCTTTGAATGCGAGCCTCCTTGGTCAGGATTGCCATCGTCAAGGAGCCGACAAAAACACCAGGGACCAAACCGGATCCAAATGCCAAAGGAAGTGTCTTCTCGTTGACCAGTCCCATCAGCGTATCAGCAGAAGGGCCGGTAAAGGTGATGGAAGATATTGCAACAACCTCAAAGGAGGTTGAGGCAACGAGATAGGTGCCGAGCCACCCAAGTCCAACCGCAAAACCAACCAGAAGCGCTGCAACAATCCGGGAAGTCTGGCACCTCCGACTCCGGGCGAACCATATGGAAGCCAACAGTGCAATGGAGCCGGCGCTCAATGCGGTCGTAGAAGTCGCTCCCACATGTGTCAGCAGATCGCGCGCTGCGCCACCCGGTATTGTCCATAAAGCGCTTAAAGCCTCACGAGCCGGTGCCAGCACCCCGCTCAGTGAGGCCTGCGCAACCAGCGTCAGCACCAAACCGGTCACAATCGCCCGCAAGTTTCCTGTCGCGGAAAGGACAAGCAATCGACTTGCACAACCGCGAGCAAGGATCATGCCCATGCCGAAGAGCAAGCCACCAATCATTGCACCGGACAGGCTGCCGGTTGCAGCAATTTGTCGGGCCTCCGACACATCCACGTATCCCATGACAATCAGGAATTGCACACTGGTGACCGCAGAAGTGAAAGCGACAAACCAGGTTGCAAGGCTTTTGCCCCCTACCCGCTCAGAAAATTCTATCGTGGCGGATCGCAAGCAAAAACGGGAGTGTTGGGCTGCAGCGCCAAACACAAATCCGACGGCCAATGCAATCCCAAACAACACTGCACCTTCACCAAAAGTGTCAATGAAATGTTCCATACCCTACCCGTTCGTGATGCCACTTTGACAGTTTAGGACACTTGGTCGGGAAGAACTTTGATCCCGGTCAACGAAAAATTCGGTATTCTGGCAGCCCGTCGCATTGCCAGCGATGGTCGTAACTTATTCCGTGTGATTGGGAAGTAGGATGTCCGGTCGTGAAAGACTATTCGAATTCCATTTGTTCATAGACACGTCCGGCATTTTTCGTGGCCAGTTCTTCAAACGTATCAAGATGCGCATAGGGTGATTGATCTACGTAATACGCTTCTGCGAGACCTCCGCCGTTCTCCAGATGAGCCCCAATCTGCTTTCTTAAAAAAACCAGATAATCTCGCGTATAGCGTCTCACCTGATCCATATTGGTTGGATGACCATGCCCGGGAATAACATAGGTCGCATTGAGGGCTTCAAATTCAGTTTCCCAAGTATTGATCCAATCGGCAGTCATTGTGTGCTCAAAGATGGGAAGCAGACGTTCATGAAAGGCCATGTCGCCGGAAATCACCAAATTCTTCTGAGGCAACCAAACGACAATGTCCCCCGGACTATGCGCGGGTCCGAGATAGCGGGCTTCGATCTTCAATCCTCCCAATTCGATGGAGTAGGAATCCTGAAAAGTCTCCGTTGGCAACGCAACCCGTGTTTTCTCCACCCGCTCCTTTACCCGGGCTTTTGCAGCTTGCAGGGATTGATCACCGTTATTCTCAAATTCATCGGAAGCATCGACATGAGCGACAACTTTAACTCCCTGATCCGTCCAGTATGAGTTGCCGAGCATGGCATGGCCTTGCCCGTTCTCGTTGAATACCAGTTTAACGGGTTGGTCTGTAACGGCCTTGATTTCCAAATGAAGGGCGGCAGCCAGTTCGTAAGAGGCGCCTGCATTTACGACGACAACACCGTCCCCCGTGACGATGAAGCTGAGGTTGTTGTTGTGTCCGGCGTTCTCATAGGTACTTGGCGCGGTTGCTCCAATTGCAGAATAGACGCCAGGGACGAATTCAACAGGCTTGGAGTAGAGCAACGAGCCGGGATATTGGTCCGGGATATCTTCACTGGCAAAAGCCGGTGAGACGAGCAGGAGCGCCACGAGTGCTATGTACTTCATTGCCGCGCCTCCGGAACGAATACATATCCGTTGGAAGACTTGTCGACATAGCCAAGGCCGTTACCTGACAGGTGATACCCAATTACTTGCATTTTTTCCTTGAATAGTTGTCCCATCAGCGAGACCCTTGTTTGAGCCGCTGTTTCCTGATCCTGATCGGAACCGGAATTCCATTCTGGCTTTGCGAAGGCGATGTGATCGTTTCCGATGCAATCGCCCAAGATCATTACAGCGCTCGAACCTTGCCGGATTTCGAAAGCCATATGTCCTGGCGTGTGTCCAAAAGTCGCCCGTGCAGCAACCCCCGGCATGACTTCGTCACCGTCCGCGAAAAAGGTGATCTGATCCTCGATCATCTCAAGCCGTCGTTTGGCTCCCACCGCGAAAGAGGCACGTGCGTCTCCAATACTATCCACGGTTTTGGGGTCCAGCCAGTAACCCCATTCCGTCTTGCCAATCATGTAGCTGGCATTGGAGAACAACAGGTCGTCGAAATCATCAAGC
>JBPCWM010000226.1:0-4636 GCA_051009515.1 Rhizobiaceae bacterium
GATCACGAGTGGTGATATAAAGAAGATTGTTGTGGCTTCCGACAGGGGCAGGGCGGCCAGCCCCATGAAAAAAACCATATTGGCAAACACCACTGCCAGGCCCCGGAATATGTGCATTTTGATCTGAGTTGTTTTCAGCAGATGAAAACCACCTTCCAGCGGAATGATAACGGCAATGGTTAGACCAAGCGCGACAAGCGTACGAAAAAAGACAATCTGATGAAGGGCATAATCCCCCGATAGCAGCTTGATGCCAACATCGTTGAGCGTAAAGGCGACGGATGCAAGCAGGGCGCAACTCACACCTATCGTTGTTGTTGACCGCAGATTGAACATGTAAAATCCCGTTTCTATCGACAAGCCCTAACAGGTGGTGTTTCGTGGGGATAGAAATTTCTCGACACCAAATGCACAGGGGCGCTTATGAAACACGTCGATCAGTTTCCCCACGAAGTGGTTGAATATCCTGATATGGGCATCACCATGCCTGATGGATGCCGCCTGTCTGCCCGGGTTTGGATGCCAAAACATGCGGAACAAAAACCGGTGCCGGTGATCCTGGAACATCTGCCCTATCGAAAGCGCGATGGCACGATTGTCCGCGATCAACTCACTCATCCCTGGTTTGCAGGCCACGGATATGCCTGTATTCGAACCGATATGAGGGGCAGCGGGGAAAGCGAGGGCTTGCTCCATGATGAATATCTGGAGCAGGAATTGCAGGATGCCTGTAGCGTGATCGAATGGGCTGCGGCCCAACCATGGTGCAACGGCAATGTTGGCATGATGGGCATATCCTGGGGCGGCTTTAACGGATTGCAGGTGGCCCAAATGCAGCCTGCAGCCCTGAAGGCTGTGATTACCTTATGCTCCACCACAGACCGCTATGCTGACGACATTCACTACAAGGGTGGTTGCCTGCTTCTGGAAAACTTAGGCTGGTCGGCCAATATGCTGTCCTATTCCTCGCGTCCTCCAGACCCTCAACTGGTTGGTGAGCGTTGGAAAGACCTCTGGCTGCACCGTCTGGAAAACCAGCCCTGGCACTGGTCTACATGGATGCGCCATCAGCATCGTGATGAATACTGGAAACACGGATCGGTCTGTGAGGACTACAGTGCCATCGAAGCGGCTGTGTTGAGTATTGGTGGCTGGCATGATGGTTACAGGAATACGATCTCTCACCTGGTTGAAAACCTGTCTGGACCGGTCAAGGGGATCGTCGGGCCTTGGAACCACAAATATCCGCACTATGCAGCACCACAACCGGCGATAGGCTTTCTGCAGGAGGCCAAGCGGTGGTGGGATCGCTGGCTAAAGGGAATTGATACCGGTGTCGAGAATGACCCGGATTATCGTGCTTATTTGATGGATGCTGTTCTCCCGCAGCGTTGGTATGATGTTCGCCCGGGTCGCTGGGTGGCCGAGCAGGACTGGCCATCTCCCCTAATTGAGAATGCCATTTTTCATCTCCAATCAAATGGCAGGCTGGCCGGGGACGCAGAAACCATTGAATTACGAATTGAGTCTCCACAGGATTGCGGTAGCCAGTCGGGTGAATATTTTCCCTTCGCTTTTGCAGATGAGTTGCCTGATGAACAGGGCCCCGATGATGCTCGCTCCCAGTGCTTCGATGGCGGAATACTGGAGGCACCTGTTGACCTTTTGGGGGCCCCAACAATCAGCCTTCATATTGTGCCTTCCGGTTCAATGGGTCAGATCGTTGTCCGATTGTGTGATCTGCATCCGGACGGGTCATCTACTTTCATTTCAATGGCATGTCTCAATCTTGCCCATTACCAATCCCACGAAACCCCGACTCCGTTGGTGGCAGGAGAGTCGATTTCGGTGGAACTAACCCTTGATCAATGTGCTTACAGGGTACCTGCAGAGCATCGTTTGCGGATTGCGATTTCGAATGCCTATTGGCCCTTCATCTGGCCATCGGCTTGTGCCGACGCTCTGGACTTGCTCGGCGGATCGCTTTGCCTGCCAATACGGGAGGCGCGTGATGGCGAGGAATGGGGCTTCGAACCACCCGAAGGTGCGGCAGCCTGGCACCATGATGTCCTTCGCCCTGCCAGTTACTCGCGCAAAACGACACAACAGAGTGATCCAGTTGTTGTGACTACGGTTCATTCGGATGCCGGTGAGAACAAGGATCTGCAGCACGGACTTGTTTCGGGCAGCAAGTTGACTGAACAGTTTTTCATTCATCCGAACGACCCTTTATCCGCTCGAGCCACAGCCCATTGGCAGCAGACCGGCGGGCGCGAAGGCAAGATGTGGCGAACCGAAGCGAAGGCCAGTATGCATTGCGATGCCCTGTGGTTTTATTCCACAGCTCGCCTTGAGGCCTATTTGAATAATGATTTGATCTTTGAAAAAGAGTTTGAGGACAAGGTGCCAAGAAACCTGGTCTGAGCAAGACAGGATGCCCGTCAAAACAGAGCGGTTGACATTCTATAATTAACATATAAGTTAATTAACAAATATGATAATTAATGAAACCATATGTCTAATCTAACCAAAACATTCGCCGCGCTTGGTGATGAGACCCGTTTTGCGATTGTTGAACGCTTGCTGAAGGACGGTGAGATGTCAGTTGGGCAGTTGCAGGAAGATATCTCGATATCAGCCCCTGCCGTTTCACGTCATTTGAAAGTGTTGCGCGCGGCCGGCGTGATCGAGCAGCGAACGGACAAGCAGAGGCGCATTTGTTCTGTGCGTCCGGAGGCTGTTCAGTCAATTGGAGCATGGTCCATGTCTTACCGCGAATTCTGGCAAAAGAGCCTTGATCGCCTTGAATGGGCATTGGCACAGGAAAGTAAGAAATCATGACGGAATTGAAACTGGAACGCGTTTTTGCCGCTGATGTGGAGACAGTCTTTGCCTACCTCACCGAGGCTGAACATCTATTGAAATGGTGGGGGCCAGAAGGTGTCAATGTAAGTGAGCATGAGTTGGACCTGTCCAGACCGGGGCCGTGGTGGTCCACATTGGTCAACGCGGAGGGCAACACTTATAAAATGAGCGGAATTGTGGAAGTGACCAATCCACCCAAATCGGTGGAATTCACCTGGGGATGGCACGATGAAAACGACAAGCGTGGCCATGAATCTAAGGTGCGTTTCGATGTGAGACCAAACGCAGGTGGTGGCGCAAAATTTGTGCTCACCCATACCGGCCTTCCAGATGAAGACAGCATGATGAACCACAATGAGGGCTGGACGTCTTCACTGCGCAAGCTGCAACGACTGATAAACTGAACCAAGCAAAGGGAGAAACGACATGCCTGAATACATATTCGCCTATCACGGTGGCGAGATGCCAGAGACCGAGGAAGAGGGGGCCAAAATGATGGAACGCTGGAACATTTGGATGCAGGGGCTCGGCGATGCTTTGGTGGAGCCGGGAAATCCTGTTGGGAAATCATGGACGGTAAGCGCCGATGGTGTGGAAGCCAATGGTGGCAGCAATCCATTGTCGGGTTATTCGGTGGTGTCAGCTGAAAGCATGGAAGCTGCTGCAGAAATGGCAAAGGGATGCCCGCACGTGGACAGCGGAACCGTCGAATTGGCAGAAATTATTCCGATGTAGTCTGAGGTGCCAACTGTATGAGCAGTTGGCGGTATTGAACGAAAAGCCCAACATTCAAGGGAGGCCGGTGTGACGTTACACAAAACAGCAACACGAGATGAATGGCTGCAACAGCGCAAGCAGTTATTGCGCGCAGAAAAAGAATTTCTGGCCAAGCGGGACGCATTGAGCGCGCAACGCCGACAATTGCCATGGGTCCGAGTGGACAAGGCCTATCGGTTTGAAACCGAGGAAGGTTCAAAGAGCCTCCCGGACCTGTTTGGGTCTAAATCACAACTCATTATCCAGCATTTCATGTACGGTGACGACTGGGAGGCCGGATGCCCGAGTTGTTCATTTTGGGCAGATGGTTTTGACGGAACCACCACTCACATGGCCCAGCGTGATGCCTCTTTTGTCGCGGTCTCCAATGCAGCTTTGGACAAAATGCAGGCCTATAAAAAGAGAATGAACTGGGACTTTGAGTGGGTGTCTTGTTTGGGGTCTGATTTCAATCACGACTATCAGGCTTCATTCACCGTTGAGCAGATGGCCGCGGAAACGCGCTACTATAACTATCGGGATATCGCTTTTCCGGTCAGTGAAGCACATGGCATCAGCATCTTCGCCAAAGACGAGGCAGGGCAGGTCTATCATACCTATTCAACTTATGGCCGCGGCCTCGATAATATGAATGTCGCCTATCAGTATCTTGATTTGCTTCCCAAGGGACGTGATGAAGCGGGGCTTCCCTATCCCATGGCCTGGCTAAAGCGGCACGATGAATATTGAGCGACAGGCATGGTTTAACGTGTCCCAGTCAGCTCCATAGAGATCGTTCGCCCAAACAGTTTTCGGCATTTTGGCGGGCAATGCTCCGCACGACATCGGTTGGGAAAAGCGCAAGCCATTATCGGTTGAGGTCAATCAACTCGCCTTAGCGACTAGAGGGGCCATTCACCAGTAATCCGGAGCTGGAGTGGAGGAGATCAGTCTCAGAGCGAGTCTAGTCCGGGCCACCAAGTATGGTGAGCTGTTTGGAAGTGTCGCCCGAGGG
>JBPCWM010000227.1:0-7030 GCA_051009515.1 Rhizobiaceae bacterium
GGCATGCTCTGGGCTGCCTCATCTTTGTTCATTTTGGATGCAAAGCAGCCATTTAAACATGCTTCAGCATTGGTTGCTTTGGGCTCGTAAGGAGCCGTCCGCAGATTTCCAAATTGCACATGGTCGAACGGCAGCTGAGCGGACCTTCCAGACCTTGATTGAAATTCAGCCATGACTGCATCTGGAGGAGAACGGAAGTCGGGTCTGACTGAACTTAATCAACCAAGTATGCGAAAGCAGTCGTTCGTTTCGCGGTAGCTAAATTTTCTTCCCCCCCTGCTTCCACAACATTTTTCCTCGCATCGTACATCGAACGATTGATTGCTGGAAATTCCGAAAAAAAACGCTCCGAGCATGCGTAATTGGGCTACCTCTGTACTGGGGGCAAACATCCGATTCCATCAGGAAATAGTTGGAAGCAAAGTATAAGCTATACACAGCACTCGACCAACCTAACGGGGTCATTGTCACTCATCTGGGTCACTATTCTCCTCGTAATTTGGCCGATGCTCTGAAGGCATTGCTGCAGGCACATATCGGATTGATTGTGGGGAGCTTTGCTAAGGCGCGCGCTTCCAGTTGCGCAGCAGACATTTTCGGCTTCAACGGATTACTGTCATCGAAGTTCGACTTTCGTTTCGCGATGCAGCGCGCGATACTTGGACGGTGTGTGTCCGACGACTTTTATAAACGCGCGTGAAAAGTTGGAGAGGTTCGAGTATCCCAGATCAAGTGCGATCTCTTCAGCGCTTCGATCCGAGTTCTCCAATACGTTTTTAGAGTACTCAATTTTGGCAGCCAGTATTTGTTTCGTTGTGGTCGTTCCAAATTCTGCAAGTCGGCGGGACAGCGTTCTGGGTTTCAAATGAACCAGTTGGGCCGCTTGTTCTGCGCTTATACCACCGATCGGAATCTGCTGGCGCAAAAGGATCTGAAAGCTCGTCAAAAAATCGATATCAGGAACTTTAACCTTATCGGTCGGCGGCTTTCCTTCAGGCGCATCTGCACAAAGCGGAATATTCAACCACTCTGATGGAAACTGAACCTTTGAGCCCATGTTGTCGCCTTTCAATACCTGAAAACGTTTCATCGTCTTCGGCAGGACACCCGGATCGCTCACAACGAGCGAAACGCGGGGGGAATCCAACAGCGCTCCCATGGCTCTTTCAATCAGTGAAATCTTTAGGCTGATCATGAACCCATCATTTTGTGCAGGTACAATCAGTGGCTTGAATTTACGTCGCTCCCCAAACACAGCCACATCGCCTCTGATATCAAGGAACGCCGTAATGGATGATGCCACCTGAGAGGAGAGCGTGACATAGATGGTGAGAAACTCGCCAAGAGTTCTGGCGTCCGTCATCGCCTTTTGAATCATCGGCCAGCCAGTTGTATCGAGGCTGGCACCGACCTCAGCGCAGAAGGTTTTGTCATTAGTGACTTCAGCACAGCTTTGAAGGAACTGGTGGATGACCATCACATGAACCGTCGATCCCACTTGCTCCACAGCGGGGAGCGTCAGGCCGACACTTTCGAGGACTGTCTCGGGGTCGATGCCCCGCGTTTTCAAAGCGGTCAAAAGTGGCACAATGAGTTGCAATTGAACCAGAGGAAGCGAGTCGGTCACTTGGTGTGAATCTCCTATGCAGGACAACCTGAGCAGCCATTATGTCTGTCGGTCAATGAAAGATACGCGTCACTGATCATTAAGCGCCATATTTTTTCATCGCTTGTCCGATAATGACGGGGTACCTTGAAGTTTATGTGCTTAGGTAAGGCAGTTGTTCCAATGGACCAATGACTAACCGGGAGAATCAAATGAAAAACTGCAGCATTCTTGCTGGCGCGATAGCCAGCCTCTTACTGGTACTCGCACCCCATGCCGGTTTGGCGCAAGAGGATAAGGCGCAACCGCAAACGTTGATCATCAATGTGAACATCTTTGATGGTAAGTCAAAGGGATTGGCAGAAAACCAGCGTGTGTTGGTGGAGGGAAACCTCATCAAGACTATTGGTGGTGAATCACTCAAAGCCAACAAGGGCGCATCCGTGATCGATGGTGGCGGACGCACTTTGATGCCCGGGCTTGTCGAAGGTCATGCGCACCTGATGCTGATGGGCCCATCCCTGCCAGCCATGGAAGCCAATACGACCTGGGAAGACTTTGCCATCCATGGCACCAAAATGGCTGAAATGTACTTGATGCAGGGCTTCACAACGGTTCGTGACGCAGGAGGTGCAAACGCCGGACTACAGCGCGCCATCAATGCAGGCGCGATCGTCGGCCCGCGCGTTTATCCATCCGGTGCGTTCATCGGATCGCGTGGCGGGCACGCAGATTTTGCCAATTTCACGTCACCTGTGGGAGAATCTACCAATATGGGCCGCCTCAACATGGCACAGGAAGCCGACAGCGTCCCCGACATACACAAATTCGGGCGAAACAATTTTCGCATGGGCGCCAGCCAGTTGAAATTCATGCAATCGGGCGGTGTTGTGTCAGCCTTTGACCCGTGGCAACTGCTTGCAGGTTCCAAAGCAGAACTCGAAGCAGTCGTACAGGTTGCCAACGAATATGGCAGCTATGTGATGGCGCATTCTTACAGGAAAGAAGCCATAATGAGCGCCCTGAACGCAGGCGTACGTTCAATCGAGCATGGTTTCATGTTTGACTGCGAGGTGGCTGCGTTGATGAAGGAAAAAGACGCCTATATCACAACAAATCTGACCGCGTTCGACCCGAACCTTTTCGATATACCTGCGATCAGCAACGTCCCGGCAAGCTTGCGCAAGGCCAAATCTGCAAGCGCAGCGTTCAAAGATTACATTCCCAACATGAAGCAATGCCCAGTGAAACGTGCGTTTCAAACCGACTGTGTCGGTGACGTTCCATCGTGCAGCAAGCAGATCGCTTATGAGAAACATCTCAACGCTGACTTCTTTGATCCACATACAGCTTTAGTCGTCATGACCTCCTCAGGTGGCGAATTAGTGGCGCTGTCTGGTGACTTCATGAACCCATATCCTGAAGGAAAGCTGGGCGTTATTGAAGAAGGGGCTTACGCTGACATTCTCCTGGTTGATGGCAATCCTCTGGAGGATTTCTCAGTTATGGGCACATCAGATAAATGGTTTGATGGTCCTGAACGGCCGGAAAGCCCGGAAGGCATTCGGATCATCATGAAGGACGGCGTGATATACAAGAACACGCTGAACTGATGAGATTGCAGGGCGGAACAACATCTCCACCGCCCTGCACATTTACGTTGGAATGGGTCAGGCAAAGATGAAAATCATATTACTGGTCGTCCGAGCGGTCACAGTCCTCGTGTTTTCCGCTAGTGTGGTGTTTGCAGCCGAGGATCGCTCCGTGGACTGGGGCGATCTTGTCGATCAATCGGCGCAAACCTATGAGGATCCTTATCGGGATTTGAACGGTCAGCAGATCGAAGCATTGCGAACGATTGTCCAGAACCGCGCCTGGCTCAACGATCCCACGCTCAGCGAAGCGCGGCAAGCCGAAAGTGCAGTAAAAATCAACGTGGCGATTGAACAACTGTCCGAAGATGGGATCGACGCCGATTGGCTGATCGATCAGCGCTGGATTGTCGCCGATCGGCGCGAGAAAGCAGCGACAGCGGCCAATCAGGGACTTGACGGACAAACCGTTAAATTGACGGGTTACGCCATCCCGGCTCCAATCGATGCTGACGGAACCACAGTAGTATATCTCGTACCCGAGCGTGGCATGTGCAGCCATACGCCACCGCCCAATGCCAATCAGATGATCCGTGCACGCCTTACCGGTGACTGGAGCCCGAGTATGCTGCACGAACCGGTTCGACTGACCGGAACGCTGTCAGTCGAGGAGACAAAACACGCGTTTCGCATTGTGGATGGTGAGGTGCTGATGCGGGCCAGCTATGTCCTCGATGTAACCGGTGTGGAAACGATAAAGGATATGCGCGCGGACACACCAGCCGTGAATAAATGGGCGGCATCCATCGCCGCGCGGCTGCGTGCATCTGGGCAGTTAAAAGACGACGAGCCATCTGGTGAAGACTGACCATAATTTGCTGGCTGACACACTTGCTGCCAGATTGCTCCGGCCAGTCAGGGATAGACCAGTCGGGGGCGGTTTGATTTGATTGATTTCAGGAAGCTGGTATGTGAACCGAACGGGGACGTATTTCAACGGGGGGGGTGAATTGGGCATGAAATTTCGATTATTTAAATCATTGTTGGCAGCTTGCCTGCTTGCACCATCGTGCCATGCATTTGCCGAGAGTGGTGGGTTGAATGGTCCGTCATCAGTTGAAGCCGACCTCACGCCCGGTGACGGCCTGACCGACCCGCAATACCGGTCGGACTTTCCCCGCAACATTGCGCCGGGCTGGTTTGAGTGGAAAGATGAGCTTGCTGAACAGGGGGTCAGGTTCAATTTCGACTATTTGGCACTGGGCCAATGGTCGAATGCCAATATGGGCGAGGGTAAGGCGGGCAGTGGTATCCTGCGGTTCTATGGCAATTGGCAGGCCACCGAAAATGGGTCGCTGACCTACAAGGCCGAACACCGTCACAGTTATGGAAAAGTGGCCCCGCAGTTTTTTGGGCTTGATGGTGGTGCATTGGCCATCACCGGCACCGCCTTCAATGACGGCAAGGGGATGCTGACCAATCTGTTCTGGACCCAAAGAGCCCCGGACCGTTCCTGGACAGTACAGGCGGGGCAGATTGATGTGACCGACTTTCTCGATCTGTATGGTGCGGTCAGTCCTTACACGGCGTTTCAGAATCTCGCCTTCAACACCAACCCCACCATCAATGCGCCCAACCCCGGCCTGGCCGTTGCCGCAGGAGCCGAATTAGGAAGCAATTTCTATGTGGTCGGCAGTCTTGCAGATGCCAATGCAGACCCAAATCAACCCGGGTTCAAAGTGTTCAGCGAAGGTGATCTGTTCAAAAGCGTGGAGCTTGGTTACACGTCCGGACTTGACCGAGTCTATTTCGACAACATTCATGTAACCCTTTGGCATGGTGATGCACAAAGCGGGGGCGGACGCCCTGAAGACTACGGGGCAACAATGTCGGCTGCCTGGTTCTGGGATAATGAATGGTTGACCTTCTTCAGGGCCGGAGCGTCAAAAGGAACCGCCGCGCTCTACAACCGATCCGTATCAACGGGCATTGCCTGGTATGGCCGCAATACCGATGCTGCCGGTATCGGGTTGAACTGGGCGCAGGCCAACGGAATATCTGGCAGTCAATTTACGGCCGAAGCGTTTTACCGGTTTTCGATTTCACCCGGACTCCAAATTACACCATCAGTCCAGTTCATTTCGAATCCGCTGCTTGACCCCACTCAGGATTCAATCGTGTTGTTCGGCCTTAGGTCACGGGTTGTGTTTTAGCGGTCCTGTCCAATGGTGAGAGGCCACGATGTGGGTTGAAGTCTGATACCTGAAGGGAGGAGGTTGAAATGACAAGTCTGGATTATGTTGCTCTTGGAATGTTGCTGTTCATGGCCATTCTGGGCATTTGCGTTTTTGTTTTCCTGGGCGGTTGGCCGGGACGCGTGGCTGCAAAACGCAATCACCCCTATCTGTCAGCAGTTACAATTGGCGGATGGGTCACGCTGATCGCAGGGGGCATTTTTTACCCACTCGTGTTGATTTGGGCCTATGCCGGATCTACCGACGCTGAGGCAGGTGTGATCGATGACGGGAATGTGGAGGCAGTATCATGATTCTCATTGTTGTTGGTGGTTACACAGGTTTGCTCTGGTTGTTGGTCAAAATCGGGGTGCTCAAGAAATGGTACGGCTGGATGAAGGTCTCGCCCATTGTTGTGGGCTTGGTTGTCTTTCTAGCCATATTCTTTCCACTCAATTGGAATGCGCCAATGGGTGGCACCACGGTCACTATGGGGTCAGTCGGCATCAAGACTCCCGTTGCGGGACGGGTGACGGATGTGGTTGCACAATCATGGGTGCCGATCAAAGAAGGCGATATCCTGTTCGAGATTGATAAAACCGCTCCGCAAGCCGCGTTGAAAAAGGCCAAAGCGCAGTTGTTGCTGGCCAAAGATCAACTCAAGAGAAAACAAGGGCTGCTGACCCGCGATGTTGTTTCTGAATCAGAGGTCGAAATATTGCAGGCCAATGTGGAAGTTGCAGAGGCTGCGGTTACAGCGGCTGAAGTCGAACTGTCCTACACCACTATCCGCGCTCCCTTCGATGGCATGATACCCGCCATGACGCTGCTGCCCGGAAGCTGGGCCAACGCCAACACAGACCTGATGGCCTATCTCGATGTTCACAATCCCTTTGTCGTTCTGGTTCTCAATCAGAACCAGATCAGGAATGTAAAACCCGGACAAACTGCAGAAGCGGTATTCAGAACATTTCCCGGTCGCACATTCACAGGCACAGTGAAAGGTCTGTTCCTGTCATCCCGGGATGCAGAATATGTTCTAGATGGAGCAACTCCTAACGTGCCTCAGATTCTCGATACCGATTATGTCGTTGAACTGGAGCTGGACATGCAGGGCCTGGTCTTGCCACCCGGCTCATCAGGTCAGGGTACTGTGTTGACGGACAAGGGCACAAAGTTTCAGTTCATCAATCAACTGACCCTGCGCATGACTTCCTGGATGAATTATCTCTAGGGAAAAAAGTCTTGCAAATCAGTTGAGCAATTTAAAAACGCCGTTGCAAAAAAATTCACAACATTTCAACGCACCCTATACACGAACCAACTGAGCCTCGTCACCCGGTTATCAACAGTACATCTTGTAATCACGCCCGTCGCTCTCCAGTCAATTGTACTTCCAAATTCAATTCGGTGGTGAATGGCCGCTTTGGAGAAATAGTTAAAAATGACCTAACTGCATTTGAATGGCAGTAAAGGGCCTGCCTATTTTGCATATTCTGCCAACTATATGATCGATACAGACAATGCTGTGATCCTAGATGTTGAAGCCACACGATCTGTTCGCCAGGCTGAAGTGGGTGCCGCACGCGTTATGATTG
>JBPCWM010000228.1:0-58322 GCA_051009515.1 Rhizobiaceae bacterium
CCGTAAAGCAGGAGACATCGATACGATGGATCTCATTATGAAGAATGGTGTGATTTTCAAGAACACACTGGATTAAGCCTTGCTCGATTGGCGCGCCCTGACATGTCTACCAATTCAAACGGAAAGCCTGATGAGGACTCTAATATTCGCCGCGACTGCACTTTGGATCGCAGGATCAGCAGCTGCTCAAGACGTGAGGGTTTTTATAAACGGAACCATTCTATCCATCGATGGTGACTTCACTGTTGCGGAAGCTATGGCGATCCAAGGTAACCGTATTGTGGCAATCGGTGATGAAGCTAGCGTTTTGGGAGTGGCGGGTTCAGACCACCAAATCATAGATTTGAATGAGAAGACTATTCTTCCAGGATTTATTGATCCTCATTTTCACCTCATTTCGTCTAGCGCGACCCCGATCTTTGAAAATATCGGGCTAGATCGATTTGAAGCTGTAGAAGATCTACTTGGCTACATGGCGGAGGTGTCTGGCCATCTTGAGTACAGGCAGTTGCATGGAGCAACGCATGGATTCGATCTCCGTCGACACGCGCTTTTGACAAAGGCTTGATTATCACCACGCCAACGGCTTCAGCTCTTACAAATCCGTTTGCCCGACTATCAAAAGTCGATATCGCACCTGTACCAGAAAGCATCCCGGCCCTTGAAAAGGCTATGTAGGACGATGGGTGTGCAATGATATTAACGCCAGCCACAATTGCCACGTCACAAGATTGCACTCGCAGGGACTGTTCAGCCTGATTCAAGGCAACCATCGACGATGAACAGGCCGTATCTACAGTGAAACACGGCCCGGAAAGATTGAGCCGATGGGAAATTCTATTGGCATTTATACACATCGCATACCCGTTACCTGCAAAGGCTTCAGGATTGGACGGCCTCAATTCCTGGATGGTCCGATAGTCCGATTGCGATGCACCGACGAAGACGCCAGTCTGTCCTTGAACCAGATCCCTCAAAGAGGTCCTGCTGTCTTCAACGGCTTCATAGGTAACTTGCAAAAGCAGCCGCTGCTGCGGATCCATGGACGCCGCTTCGCGAGGGGATATTCCAAAAAACTGACAGTCAAATTCGCGAATATCGTCGAGAAACCCGCCCCATTTCGCCACCGAAGTACCAATCCCATCTGGATTGTCGTCAAAATACCTATCAATGTTCCAGCGATCATTGGGTATCGGTGTTATGCCGCTCTTCTTTGCGAGCAGAAATTCCCAAAATTGGTTTGGTGATTTATTACCGCCCGGAAGTCTGCAACCCATACCTACAATGGCCAGCGGCTCCCGGCTGCTGGCATATCTGTCGCTCATCTGGAGTACTCGTAGTTAGGGTCGCCAAGTCACTAAAAACCCTAACGCCTGCCGGCGAAGATGGCCATAGCATATGCCTTCTTGTAGCTGTTTGGACACAAGACCGCGCATGACCCAATGCAGAAATTCTCCTGCAAGATAGTCGCACCAGCAATAACTCCACATGTGGAAGGATGCCGCCCCAGCGCCTACACCCAAAGAGGCAATTGCGCTGCAGTTCTGTGGCAAGTAAGTTCGGCGTAATTTCTTAGGGAGAGGCATATGCACAATATTATCGAACAGCTCGAAATCCGTCGCGACGAAGCCAGGCTCGGTGGTGGCGAACGTCGAATCGATGCGCAACATGCCAAAGGCAAGCTGACAGCCAGAGAACGTCTGGAAGTGCTGCTGGATTTTGACAGTTTCGAAGAATACGACATGTTTGTTACCCACCGCTGCAATGATTTTGGAATGGAGAAAAACAAGATCCCGGGCGATGGCGTGGTAACGGGGTGGGGAACTATTAATGGTCGCCTTGTTTATGTTTATGCACAGGATTTTACCGTACTGGGCGGTTCGTTATCTGAAACTCATGCCGCCAAGATTTGTAAGATCATGGATATGGCCATGAAAAATGGCGCACCTGTGATTGGACTCAATGACTCCGGTGGTGCCCGCATTCAGGAAGGTGTCGCGTCCCTGGGGGGCTACGCCGACGTGTTTCAGAAGAACGTGTTGGCTTCCGGTGTGATACCGCAGATTTCAGTGATCATGGGGCCGTGTGCTGGTGGGGCAGTCTATTCACCCGCTATGACGGACTTCATCTTTATGGTGCGTGACACTTCTTACATGTTCGTGACCGGGCCGGATGTCGTTAAGACCGTCACTAATGAGATCGTGACTGCTGAAGAACTGGGCGGAGCCAAGACCCATACGTCCAAGTCGTCCGTTGCGGACGGTGCTTTTGAAAATGATGTGGAAACCCTCCGCCAAATGCGCCGGCTGTATGACTTCTTGCCACTCCACAACCGCGAAAAAGCGCCCGTTCGTCCCTTCTTTGATTCGCCTGACCGGCTGGAACCCAGCCTGAATACGCTCATTCCTGACAATCCCAATCAGCCCTATGACATGCATGAATTGATCCATAAGCTTGCTGATGAAGGGGACTTTTTTGAAATCCAGCCGGACTATGCAAAAAACATTCTGACCGGCTTCTTAAGACTTGAAGGTCAAACAGTAGGGGTTGTTGCCAACCAACCACTGGTTTTGGCGGGCGTACTGGATATCAATTCCTCACGCAAGGCGGCACGCTTTGTGCGATTCTGTGATGCCTTTTCCGTTCCAATCCTGACGCTTGTTGACGTGCCCGGCTTTCTGCCCGGGACGAGTCAGGAATATGGCGGCGTGATCAAACATGGCGCCAAACTGCTTTACGCCTACGGCGAGGCAACCGTACCAAAGGTTACACTAATTACACGTAAAGCCTATGGCGGGGCTTATGACGTTATGGCGTCCAAACATCTGCGTGGAGATGTCAATTATGCCTGGCCAACCGCCGAAATCGCGGTGATGGGAGCCAAGGGTGCGGTTGAAATTCTCTATCGCTCGGATCTTGGTGATGCTGAGAAGATCGCGGAACATACCAAGGAATATGAAAACCGGTTCGCCAATCCGTTTGTTGCCGCGGAAAAAGGGTTCATCGATGATGTCATTCATCCCGGCCAGTCACGTAAGCGCATCTGCCGGGCATTTGCCATGCTGCGTGGCAAGGAGTTGGAGAACCCGTGGAAAAAACATGATAACCTGCCGCTCTGATCCTGTTGGACTTGCAGATCTGCAGGCCCACTGACCTGCTTACCCGTCGCGATGTTCCTGCTCGGCGCGCAGCCAGATGGCTGCACCCGCTGCCACCATTCCGCACAGGGTCGCAAAACTGAACAGCAGAAGGAACGTAAATCCAAAAGCATACTGGGATTTTTCAATCATGGTCCCGATGCGCCGGATATCGTGATGGATGATCAAGAAGCCCACAAGTGCACCGATTGCCATACCAAAACCTGTCTGCATCATGATCATGTTCAACCAGGACCAGTGCTGTTCCTTAAGTTCGCGTCGCCGTTGCTTGCTAATGCGCATTTTCAAATCTTTCTCCTGACTCGCTCCAGCATGTGCACTCATCACCACCCAATCAAGCCTGAAGTTAACAGCCATATGGCACTTAAGGTGCGGGTCGTTGCCGCAGGACATGAAAATAGGTCAGGGATCTTGACATATTTTCATCGACGCTTTTAGTGGGTCCTTCACATGATTTTCTACGACAGGCATACCTCATGAACTGGGACAATCTTTTTTCATCAAGAGCTTCACGGATGAAGGCATCGGAAATTCGCGAGTTGCTGAAGCTCCTGGATCAGCCGAATATTATTTCCTTTGCCGGTGGTATTCCTGACCCTGCCTTGTTTCCAACGCAAGAGTTTGAAACTGCATTTGGGCGAATTTTGAGTGACGACCGGCAAAGCAGCGCTTTACAATATTCGGTCAGTGAGGGCTTTGTGCCTTTGCGAGAATGGATTGTTTACCAGATGCAAGGCCTTGGCATTGAATGCGGCCTGGACAATGTGCTCATCACTTCCGGGTCACAGCAGGCACTGGACTATTTGGGGAAGTTGCTGCTGTCGCCCAATGATACAGCTCTTTTGGGCTGGCCTACCTATCTGGGCGCATTGGGGGCGTTCAATGCCTATGAGCCACGCTATGACTGTCTGATTGCCAATGGAAACCGTTCTGCCGATGATTATCGCAATTCAGCTGCGGCTGAAAACAGTCGGGTGAAATTTGCCTATATGTCAGTAGATTTTGCCAATCCCACCGGCGAAACTATCGACCTGTCTTCGCGAATGCGCCTGCTGGACATGGCGGAAGAGCTCGATTGCGCCATTATCGAAGACGCGGCTTACCAATCGTTGCGTTATGATGGTGAAGCCGTTCCGCCAATTCTGGCTTTGGAAATCGAACGCAAGGGAACCATCGAGCAGGCCCGCACCGTTTATTGCGGAAGTTTTTCCAAAACTCTGTCACCCGGTTTGCGGGTAGGATGGATTTGCGCCGCCAGTTCAGTAATCAACAAGCTGGTTTTGTTGAAACAGGCCTCTGATCTGCATTCCTCCACAATCAATCAAATGGCCATACATGAAGTTGCCTCCGCCGGCTTTGAACGACAGGTAGCCAAGGTCAAAACCGCCTATCGGGCACGGCGTGACTGCATGTTGGCCAGTCTGGAAAAATTCATGCCTGCGGGAGTGAGTTGGACCCGACCTGAAGGAGGTATGTTTATCTGGTTGACCTTGCCACCACATATTGATGGCGCTGAATTGCTTGCAACTTCCCTGCAAAACCAAAAAGTCGCATTTGTTCCAGGACGCGCGTTTTATGCCGATGGCTCAAATGGCAACACCATCCGCTTGAGTTTCTCGCAAACTCCTGAAGCCACAATAGAACAGGGTGTACGCAGATTGGGGCAATTACTCTCCAGCCAGTAAAGATGACGCATCGCCAATTTGCATATCAGCGGATAATTGGTAAACTTTGTTTACCATTTTGGCAATTTGGTTGACCAATCCATGCCAAACGGGCTTTTGATACAGGTTCAAGGAGAGAGTTATGGCCAGAGAAATTTTAATTTTGGGAGCATCCTATGGCTCGTTGCTTTCCACGAAACTGCTAATGGCTGGCCATAACGTTACTCTGGTTTGCCTGCCCGAAGAAGCTGAGCTGATCAACGGTGAAGGCACATTCGTGCGCATTACACTGCGCGGAGAGGATGAGCCGCGCATCATAGCTTCTGCTCACCAACCCGGACAGGTCCGAGCCTGCGTACCTGGGGATGCGGATCCCCAGGACTATGATCTGATTGCTATGGCCATGCAGGAGCCGCAATACGGAGCAGACAGCGTCCGCGATTTGCTGGCGCGGATTGCCAAATCGCAGAAACCCTGCCTGTCCATCATGAACATGCCTCCGGTTCCCTATTTGCGCAGGATTGCCGGACTGGATACCGATCTGCTTGCATCCTGCTTTACTGACCCCAGTGTCTGGGATGGTTTCAACCCGGATGTCTTCTCGCTCTGCAGCCCTGATCCGCAGGCATACCGTCCACCGGAAGAGAAACTGAATTTCCTGCATGTGGGGCTGCCCACCAATTTCAAGGCCGCTGCATTTGCTGACGAGGGCAATACGCAAATCCTGCGTGAACTGGAGGCCGATATCGCAGCCGTCCGTCTCGATGGCAAGGACGTTCCTGTCAAACTCCGCGTTCACGACTCGCTCTTTGTCCCGCTAGCCAAATGGAGCATGTTGCTGACGGGTAATTACCGGGCGATTACGGCAGACGGCCCTCGTTCCATCCGCGATGCAGTGCACAGCAATCTTGATCTCTCTAAAGAGATTTATCACTGGGTCGACGCGCTGGCCCGCGATATTGGAGCTGATCCTGCAGATCAGGTGCCGTTTGAAAAATATGCAAATGCTGCCCTTGGTTTGCTGAACCCATCATCTGCGGCGCGAGCGGTGTTTGCCGGAGCCAAAAACATCGAACGGGTGGACAAACTGGTCCAGCTCATTGCCAAACAGCACGGTAAATCACTCAAGGCTGTGGATGACAATGTGATAATCGTTGATGCTAAACTTGAAGAAAATAGAGCAGGATAAATCTACTATACTCCGGATGTATTGGGACTTATTTCTAATCAAGACATCTAGATAGATTTAATATTTTTCCAAAGCGAAAATCAAGTTGCTTCGCGATCGGCCATTTTTGCCCGTGGCACTATATCTTGCCACAATAACGCAGTAGGTTGACTTAACTATTGCACCTGTATTTCAGGGGACTATTTGATGCCCGCACGACTTGCGCGAAAAGTAAGCCAACATTTCGACGAGGAAATTCGCTTCTTCAAAACCTGGATTGACCAACCACGCGCGGTTGGCGCGGTATTGCCCACAAGCAGCACAGCTGCGCGAAAAATGGCCAGCCTCATTGACCGCACATCCGGTAATCCGGTGTTGGAACTTGGTCCCGGCACTGGTGTGATTACTAAAGCTATACTGGAGCATGGGGTCAGCCCGGATCGCCTTTACTGCGTTGAATATTCGCATGATTTTATCGATGATTTGCGCACCAAATTTCCCAGGGTCAACGTCATGCACGGTGATGCATTTGAACTGGACGATATTTTGCCTGATCTTGGGGGGGGGCAGAAGTTCGACGCGGTGATTTCCGGAATTCCTCTGCTCAACTTCTCCGTTGACCAACGTATTGAATTGCTCAACGACCTGCTGGACCGTCTCAATCCAGGTCGTCCCGTCATCCAGTTTTCCTACGGGCCGAAGTCCCCGATTCCCCCGGATTGGTCTACCTATACGGTAGAGTCACTGGATTGGGTTGTACGAAACGTTCCACCGGCCCGTCTTTGGGTTTACCGGCGGCTGGATGAAGCATAAATTGATCGAACAGAACCTGTTCAGGCTGATCAAACATGCTCAAGCACCGCGGATTTCCTTCCCGTCTTCCAGGCACAGATTATCAATTCACCATTCGCCGTGAAAATCCCAAAGGGGCCACAAAAATTGTGGCCAGAGAGCGCTACGCGGATCGCAACCCAAAGGACAAGACTGCTGATGAGAACTTTATGGCCTGCCTGTTCAAGCAGTTTGGCGAAGAACCCTTCGAGCGCGGCAATCTGGACGCCGGTCGCCTTGGCTGGCTGATCGGGCGCGAAGTCATCGCAGCGCAGGAGCCGTTTGACCCGCAAGATTACGAGGCATTGCTGGTGATTGATCGTCCTGTTGCAGAACGCAGTTTCCCCAGAGCGTTCGATCCATCACTTTGGAAAGACGACTAGGCGCGTCCTGCCTTGAGTTGTTCCAGAATGTCATCAATCAGTGCAAAACCGGATTCCCAGCCTTTGCCCATATTGCCTACTGCGCCAGCAAAGCAGGCAATTTCCGCTTCACTTGCTTCAAATGGTGTCCAGATGAGACGAAGTTTTGTCTTTTCTCCTGCTGGCTCGAATGTGACGGTGGTGAGGACTGTGCGGGGCCAATCGGGCATCATGGGATTTGCGACGACATTCCAGTCCGTGTCAGCAGAGGATTGTTGAAATTCCAGCGCCGAATTGGGTGCAACACGCGTGAACACAGCCCGACTCAACATCGATTTATCTCCCCATTTCATCTCATTGAGCCAGAGGCCACCATCCCGCACATCGAATTCATGGATAATCGTTTCCACGCCGGGACCATACCAATGGGAGAGATGATCAGCCTGCGTCCAGGTTTCCCAAACCAGTTCGACTGGCGCATTAAAAGTTCGATCCAGTACATATTCAGGCAAGTCAGTCATCAGTGTCATCCTTTGATTTTGAGGCTTGCAGGGTAGCGAGCAAATCATCCAATTGATTGAAGCTGTTGGTCCAGAACTGCTCGAACTCAGCCAACCAGTGCGACGCTGCCATCATGTTGTCGGCTTTCAGTCTTGCAGGTCTGCGTTGTTGGTCAACTCGCCGTTCCACAAGCCCGGCTTGCTCAAGCACTTTCAAGTGACGAGAGACTGCCGGCTGACTCATGGCAAAGGGCTCAGTCAATTCATTGACCGTTGCTTCTCCCCTCGCCAATTGACGCAAAATTGCCCGACGCGTGGGGTCGGACAAAGCGGCAAACACGGCATCCAGATTGGCGTCCAAATTCACTAGCATATCCTTTATATAATACTTTAATTATATAATGGCGATTTGTCCAGCGTGAACTGCGACTTTCGTCGATTGCCAATTGAAGGCGGCCTGCCGAATATCCACATACCTAGAAGGATTAAGGGCACCTGCTGCCAGTACCCGCGCCAACGTTGATGCGCATCTGGACCATGAAACCAATGGACCAAGCCTATTGATGGATAAAGAAAATGCTAAAGCAATCCATTTGAAACCAAGGAGAAAACCATGCTCGAAGTCTATAAGGTAGAAGACAATATGGTTGGCATAAAAATCGACGGTGAAATCGATGCCCAGACCATGAAAGACGGGTTGAATAAGCTTGTCGAGCTTACGCAGAACATGAAGAATGGCCGGATGCTCTATCACATCTCCAACTTCCAGATGCCGACGTTTGCCGCTCTCGGCGTGGAAATGCGGCTGATGCCCAAGCTGTTTGGTCTGATCAGCAAGATCGACCATGTGGCTTTGCTGACAAACGAAAGCTGGATTTCTGCTGCATCAAAAATCGAAAGCGCCCTGATACCGGGCCTTGAAATTCGCACTTTCGCCTTAGGTGAAGATGAGGAGGCCCTGAGCTATTTGCGTGCCAGTTAGCCTCCTCCCAAGGTTCTAGCCTAAAGACGCACTTGGCGAAGCGACGCGACTTGAATAATGATAGTCGGGCCGTTTGGAGGAGAGAGTTGTGTTCAAGAAAATACTGATAGCAAACCGTGGTGAAATCGCCTGTCGGGTGATCAAAACGGCGCGAAAAATGGGCATCAAAACGGTCGCAGTCTATTCTGACGCCGATCGCAACGCGCTGCATGTTTCCATGGCAGATGAGGCCATTCACATCGGACCTCCACCGGCGGCTGAATCCTATATTGTTATTGAAAAAATTCTTAACGCCATCAAGGAAACAGGCGCAGAAGCTGTCCATCCCGGATACGGCTTTTTGTCGGAAAACCCAAAATTTGCAAAAGCGCTTGAAGCTGCCGGTGTTGCCTTTATAGGACCTCCGGTCGGGGCGATTGAAGCCATGGGCGACAAAATCACCTCCAAAAAGCTTGCAATGGAGGCAAAGGTTTCGACCGTGCCCGGCCACATGGGGTTGATAGAAGACGCAGAAGAGGCCGTTAAAATATCCACCGAAATCGGTTATCCCGTTATGATCAAGGCGAGCGCCGGAGGCGGTGGCAGGGGCATGCGCATTGCCTGGAATGATGATGATGCAAGAGAAGGGTTCCAGTCGTCGAAGAACGAAGCAGCCAGTTCGTTTGGCGACGACCGGATATTCATTGAAAAATTCGTTACTCAGCCCCGCCACATCGAGATTCAGGTCCTCGGCGACAAACACGGCAACTGCATTTATCTGGGAGAGCGGGAGTGCTCGATCCAAAGGCGCAATCAGAAGGTTATAGAAGAGGCCCCTTCTCCGTTTCTGGATGAAAAAACACGCAAGGCCATGGGCGAAGAAGCCGTCGCGCTGGCCAAAGCCGTGGACTATTGCAGCGCGGGCACGGTTGAATTCATCGTTGATGGGGAAAAGAATTTCTATTTCCTCGAAATGAATACAAGGCTTCAGGTAGAGCATCCGGTGACAGAGTTGATCACCGACATTGACCTTGTCGAACAGATGATCCGCGTAGCCTACGGGGAAAAACTGGTCATCCGGCAAAGTGACGTAAAACTCAACGGTTGGGCCATTGAAAGCCGCCTCTACGCAGAAGACCCCTATCGAAATTTCCTGCCGTCCATCGGACGCCTCATCCGCTACCGCCCCCCCCAGGAGGGCAAGCAAAATGACGTGATCGTTCGCAACGACACGGGTGTTTACGAAGGTGGCGAAATTTCAATGTTCTATGATCCCATGATCGCCAAATTGTGCACTTGGAGCACAGACCGTGCATCGGCCATTAATGCCATGAGAACAGCGCTTGACACATTTGAAGTGGAAGGCATTGGGCACAATCTGCCATTCCTATCAGCCGTTATGGATCATCCACGGTTTGTTAGCGGCAACATCACTACAGCATTTATTGAAGAAGAATATCCAGATGGATTTGAGGGGGCGGAAACGTCTGCTGACGACATGCGCCGTCTGGCTGCCTGTGCTGCAGTGATGAACATGATAGCCCAATTGCGCCGCACCCGCATTTCGGGGGCGATGACAAATCATAAACGCCGCGTGGGTAAGGATTGGGTGGTGAGCCTGTCTGGGCAGAATTTTTCGCTGTCAATGAAGCCCAAGAATGAAGGTGCAAAGATCCGTTTTGAAGATGGCGCAAAAATCAAGGTCCTGACAGACTGGCGACCCGGCATGAGCATGATGCGTGCCAGTGTGGATGGGCACGGCATTGCTGTGAAGGTGCGCACGTCTGCTGCAGGCTACGAATTGCGCTATCGCGGGGCTGATCATTCTGCACAGATCATGTCTCCGAGGGTCGCCGAGCTAAACGGATTCATGCTGGAGAAGGAGGCCGCCGACACGTCAAAACTTCTGCTATGCCCAATGCCGGGCCTCGTCGTGTCGATCAATGTCAGTGAAGGTGACGAAGTTCAGGATGGACAAGCACTGGCAACGGTTGAAGCCATGAAAATGGAGAATATTTTGCGGGCGGAGAAAAAGTCCAAAATATCCAAGATTCTCGCCAAGCCGGGCGACAGTCTGGCCGTAGACGAAGTCATCATGGAATTTGAATAGTCCTTCGGATTCCTGGCAGTTCACCACAAATTCAGTTGCAAGACGGAATTTCATGGACCATCCGATGTTGTATGATCAATGGGCTGAAACAAATCCTGAATTCCAGTTATCTTGTCTGGCTGGCATTGTTTGTGCCTTCAATTCCGATGCTGGAGGACCTGTGGCACCATGAAAGATACTATGCCGAACTGATGTATGAATCCGGAGTTCTTGCCACGCAATTGATAATTGTCGCTCTTGCCATCACGCCGCTGATGCGCATCACAACGAGGCTGCGGCCGATGCAAACTGCTCTGCTATGGGTGCAAAAAAGGCGTCGGGCAATTGGAGTGGCAGCATTTGGCTATGCCGCACTCCACACGATATTCTATGTTCGCGAGATCGGCAGTTTTGAACTCGTTGTGCTGGAATTGGAGGAACCTTCACTTGTAACCGGCTGGCTGGCTTTTTTGATTTTGCTTGTATTGGCAGCGACATCCAACAGATTCAGCACGCGCAGGCTCGGTCCAAAATGGAAGTCGCTGCAAAGTACCAGCTACCTTGCGGCGACAGCAGTGTTTCTGCACTGGTGGCTGATCGACCAGTTCCTGTTGGAAATGCTGCTTTGGTTCGCACCCCTGCTGGTCTTGCAATTGCTGCGACTGCAAAAAGCACGAATGCAACAGTCTGTATAATGGGTAACCTGCAGAGGGGTCTGGCTTTGATACAGATCTATTGCACCGACCGATTTCAAGGCCAACACTCTGCAGAAATCCAGGCTACATTAATCACCCAAAACGTAGCAAATGTAGCATGTGAAGGGGCTCCCGCCTTCAATTGAGCCGGTGCCGCCGCCATTGGTAATCCCATCGTCGGCCATCGACGGCGTTGCAAATGCGGTTGCTGCTGCAACAGCCATAACAATTGAAAGTGAGATTGCACGCAAATTTTTCATGATATCCTCTTGGGAGTTTATGAAGTCTGTGCGGCAGCAGACTGGTTTCGATAGGGAACCAATAACTGAGAATAACACCGCCGTATGTGCAAAAATGCACACTGCGATGCATCCTCAACTTTTCATGTGGTGCATTTGTCCAGTCTTGGAAACGTCTCCCCTTACCAGACCTCTTCCTTGAGCGGGAATTGGCGAAAATATCCCGGATCATCTGTACAAGTAACGTAAAGCATCCCCGGAACTGCGCTGGCACCACCGCCCTGAATGCCGGTACATTCATTACTGTTAAGCAGCGCCAGAGCATAGTGCCGAAGGGCGATGACCACATCGCCGCGAACCTTGCTCTTTGGTCCGGGTAATTTGGACAGGCGCTTATCGAGCAATTCTTTGGTCAAAGTCTTTGGTCGGCTACCCAATTCAATGGGAGCAGCGCTGGACATATCAAATGTCGGTTCCTCTGGTTCTTGTTCCTTTGAAGCAGCGCTTTTTGCCTCCTCGGCTTTTTGAGCTTCCTCAACCAGTTTTTTCGCCTCGGCTTGCTTGACCTCTTCAGCCGATTTTGCAGCTTCAGCAGCCTTGGCCTCTTCAGCCTTCCTGGTCTCCTCCGCCAATCTTGCTGCTTCCGCGACCTTGGCTTCCTCAGCCTTCTTGGCTTCTTCAACCAACTTCTTGGCTTCTGCCTGCTTGGTTTCTTCCGCCAGTTTCGCCGCTTCCGTTTGTTTTACTTTTTCAGCATCCGCCATACGCTTTGGCTCAGCCGCTTGTTCTTCCGCGACGGCGGCGGCGGCGGCGGCCGTTGCGCCGGCTGTAGCAGCAGGGGCGGTTGCTTGCGTGTCCTGTGCAGTCTCAGCCGCCTTGGCTACATCTTTACTCTGCTCACCGCTCGCTGATGCAGCATTGGCGGCTGTCTGTTTCTGTTTGTCCTGCTCAGCCAACTTGGCCTGCAACTCGTCCCATGTCATTTCTCGTTTGGGCTCAGGTTTGGACGCGTCAGTGGATTCTGTATTTGCAGCGCTTTGCGACGTCTGCGCGGGATCGGCGTTTGATGCGGTCGTTTTGAATGTGGTGCCGGGCCTGAAACTTGGTGTGGCAATGCGTTTTAAGCTAGCCAGATTGGTATTGGTGGCTGCAGGGGCCGGCTTGGCTTGCTCTGCCGCAACCGGAGTTTCCTTGACAGCACCTTCCAACTGACTCTCGGCAACCCACAAGGCTGGCTTGCTGGTAATGGAATTTCCAAAACTCTTGACAAGCGCAGATCGGTTAAGAAATTCAGAAACGCGCACCCAGCCCGATTTTGTTTCATAAATGGTGATTTTCGAACCTGCTTTCAGGCCATGTCCGTTTACGGCGACACAAGTGGCTGGACACAGACGGACAATGGGTGCTTCATCGCCAAGAGATTTCGTTTCTTGAGCGATTGAAACGCTACTGCACAGGACCAGCGCCAGCAACGCGAGGCCGCTCCTTGCAGTAAAATTTGACATAAAATTCGAACTGTCCATAAAATCCAACCACGATTGAAAAGAAACTGACCACGCACGAAAACTTTATCACAAGCCTTGATGAAAACACTAGGTGGCTTCATGAAATTGTCACCGGATTCTCCAAAGTCACATTCCATTACACAGGGCAAGACTCCGCCAGAGGCATGAGACGAAAGTGCAGTCTTCACGTCTTGGCTCCGCTTTGCGTAGGTAGTATCCATAAACAGCGCTCAAACAACAATCGGGACCGGAAAATGACAAAGAAATCTCCACCGAGAGACTGGCTCGACCTCGCTGCAAAAGAGATGAAGGGGGGAGACCCCGAAAGTTTGATCTGGAACACTCCTGAGGGCATCGCAGTCAAACCAGTCTATACAAGAGATGATTTAGACAATCTGGACCATCTTGGCTCTCTGCCCGGCTTTGCACCTTATACCCGCGGAACAAAAGCCACCATGTATGCCGGTCGCCCCTGGACAATTCGTCAATATGCCGGCTTCTCAACGGCTGAAGAGAGCAACAAGTTTTATCGCGCTGCCCTTGCTGGTGGGCAAAAAGGCCTGTCTGTGGCCTTCGATCTCGCAACCCACAGGGGCTATGATTCCGACCATCCGCGCGTTGTGGGTGATGTTGGCAAAGCCGGTGTTGCCATTGACTCCGTGGAGGACATGAAGATCCTTTTCGACAGCATCCCGCTTGATGAGATGTCGGTGTCCATGACCATGAACGGGGCAGTGATCCCGGTATTGGCCTCATTTATTGTTGCTGGTGAAGAACAGGGCGTGTCACGTGCACAACTTTCCGGAACCATTCAAAACGACATTTTGAAAGAGTTCATGGTGCGCAACACCTATATCTTCCCCCCTGAACCCAGCATGCGCATCGTGTCGGACATTATCGAATATACGGCCAACGAAATGCCACGCTATAATTCAATTTCGATTTCCGGCTATCACATTCAGGAAGCGGGAAGTACTATCGTGCAAGAACTGGCATTCACGCTGGCGGATGGGCGCGACTATGTGCGCGCCGCGCTGGCCAAAGGCATGGACGTGGATGCCTTTGCAGGCCGCCTTTCTTTCTTCTTCAACATGGGCATGAATTTCTTTATGGAAGCTGCAAAATTGCGCGCGGCACGCTTCCTTTGGTCGCGCATCATGTCTGAATTTGGTGCCTCTGAACGCAGCCAAATGCTGCGCACCCATTGCCAGACTTCAGGTGTTTCCCTGCAGGAACAGGACCCCTACAACAACATCGTGCGCACCGCATATGAAGCGATGAGTGCAGCCCTTGGCGGCACCCAAAGCCTGCACACCAATTCTTTTGATGAGGCCATTGCGCTGCCGACCGACTTTTCCAGCCGCATCGCCCGCAACACTCAGTTGATCCTGCAACATGAGACTGGTGTGACCAAGGTTGTTGATCCGCTCGCCGGTTCTTATTACGTTGAAAACCTCACTGCCCAGCTTATTGATGAAGCATGGGACCTCATGGAAGAGATCGAGGGCCTCGGTGGCATGACGCAGGCCATTAATGAAGGCATGCCCAAGGCGCGCATCGAGCAGGCCGCTGCCCAGAAGCAGGCGCGTATCGACAAGGGTGAAGAGGTCATTGTCGGGGTCAACAAATATCAACCTGGCCAGGAAACGAAGGTTGACGTGCGAGATATCGACAATGAGGCGGTGCGGGATGCGCAAATTGCCCGGCTGATGCGCATCCGCAAGACCCGCAATGCCGATGCACACAAAATAGCGCTGGACAATCTCGAGAACGTTGCCCGCACGGGTGACGGCAATATTCTGGAAGCGGCTGTTGAAGCAGCACGTGCGCGGGCCACAGTGGGTGAAATCTCATGGGCCATGGAAAATGCCTTTGGGCGCCATGCCGCTGATATCGTCACGATTGAAGGCGTTTACGAAGACGCTTATGGCGATGATCCGGTTTACCAAAAAACACAGGGGTCAGTCTCCAGCTTTACAGAAAAACTTGGGCGCAAACCCAGGGTCTTGGTGGTCAAAATGGGTCAGGACGGTCACGACAGGGGGGCCAAGGTGATTGCGACCGCCTTTGGAGACCTTGGGTTTGACGTCAGTGTTGGCCCGCTGTTTATGACACCGGAGGAAGCTGCAGATATGGCCGTGGACCTTGATGTCGATATCGTGGGTGTATCATCCCATGCTGCTGGCCATAAGACTTTGGCGCCCATGTTGTTAAAGGAGTTGGCCGGACGTGATGCCGCAGACAAGATTGTTATCTGCGGTGGTGTGATTCCAAGTCAGGATTACGACTTCCTGACCGAGGCTGGTGTTAAAGCGGTGTTCGGCCCGGGGACCAACATACCTGACGCAGCGATGAGTCTTATTGAGCTGTTGCGCGAGCAACTTCGTGGCCGCAATCGCTGAACACTGAACTTCCCTGACTTGATCTAGGCCTGATCCAGTTGTTCCATCTTGCCATGATCGAGATCCATTGACTTATGATTTTCCGGTGCCGATTGAGGTGCAAAGCCACTGGCAATGCCGCCATTGGCGATTACCAGACCAATTGCACAAAACACGATAATCGCTGCGATGGACAGTTTGAATTCAATTCTGCGGGTCATAACTTTTACTCCCGAGTATGCTCTTGTGACGCTTGGGTTGGACACGAATAGTGAGCCAATGTGAATTCAACGAGGACAGACTGTGTCCGAATCTTGAATTTTCTTGGGTCATTTTGCGTACTTTGAGTTACCAAAGTCTAAACCTTGCCATTGCTGACGACCAAAAATTCTTTTTTTTCAATGCACTGCTTTGCATAATCCACAGCAACGAATTGGGAAAAGAACGCGCAGCAATTTGACCAACGCAATTGTGACGCATGTGCTGCCCATTTGCCGCTGATCATGGTAGGACGGTCACCGCCAACATGTATTGGCACGTAAATGATTGAAGGAGATTGAGATGCTGCGCTGGGGAATATTGTCGACCGCAAAAATCGGAAAGGAACATGTAATTCCTGCAATTCAGATAGCACACAACAGCAACGTCACTTGCATTGCCTCGAGGGATTCTCAACAGGCGCGTAAGGTTGCCGATCAGTTTGGCATCCCCGGAACTATCGGATCGTACGAGGAACTGCTGGCGAGTGACGAGATCGATGCAGTATATATCCCGCTTCTCACTTCGCTGCATGTGGAATGGTCGATCAAGGCCGCCAACGCAGGAAAGCATGTGCTTTGCGAAAAACCGATCTCCCTTCACGCCAATGAAATCGACGCCATTATTGAGGCGCGCGACCGCAATGGTGTCGTGATCAGCGAAGCATTCATGGTCACCTACCACCCGCAATGGCAAAAGGTTCGTTCGCTCATAGCAGAAGGGGCTGTCGGCACCCTGCGCCACGTGCAATCGGCATTCACCTATAATAACACCGATCCCGACAATATGCGCAATATACTCAGCCAGGGCGGTGGTGCCCTGCCGGATATTGGAGTTTATCCCACCGTCACCACACGTTTTGCCACTGGTAAGGAGCCGAGAAGTGTTTCCGCCAAAGTGATGCGCAACGCCACCACCGGTACGGACAATTACGCTACCTGGCGTGCAGATTTCGGTGATTTTGAGATGTCCACTTATGTCGCCACAGAGATGGCCCTGCGCCAGGAAATTTCATTCCATGGCGATCGGGGCTGGATTGAACTTTCCGCCCCGTTCAATGCCGGCCTTTACGACGCTGACACCGTGACGCTCCATGACAAGGATCACAAGCTTGCCCAAAGCTTCCGTTTCGCCGGTGTGAATCAGTACACCTTGCAGATTGAGGCTTTTGCAAGAACCGTCGCGGGTGGCAAAAGTGAGGTGTTCAGCCTTGAGGATTCGCTCAACAACCAAAAGCTGATTGATGCCATTTACAAGGCCGGAGAAAGTGGCAACTGGGAAGACGTATAGCCGCCTATTTCAGCCGAGCCGTTCCAAATCCCACAGAGTACCGTTTGCAATAGACGTGAACAGAGGTAATCGGGCTGGTGCCGGCAAAGGTATAGCTTTGCGCGCCCTTGAATTTTTTCAACTTCTGGATGCGTTTGGTGGGACTTCCATTGCCGACATAAATATAAAGGTCTGGGCCGGAAGACGATCTGAAATTGTTAGCCAGACTGATGGTCGTCTTGCCACCGGATGTCGAAACTTTGACCGCGCCGCTAACTTTGTAACGTCCCATACCGGAAAACTTTCCGCTTTGATCTGCAGCGAGAGCTGCGCTTTGTTCCAAAGCTAGAAACGCGAGCGCTGCAATCAGGGTGATGGGTCTGGACAAGAGCAATTTGAACATGGGTGATATTCCTGCGACAATTTTTACCAAGATTGTTCCCACAAAACTAGATTAGGCAAGTCACAGAGCATCACCCTTTATTGATATTGCGTAATCGATGGCCATATTGATGGTCTGAAGAAGTGAGAATTTTCTTTTGTTTTTCGTTTGCATCGCTAAGTTGTCCCCATGAGCAATAGCACACCTCTTCCGATGATCGACCCTTTTGGTCGTACCGTTGATTATCTGCGCGTTTCAGTAACTGACAGATGCGATTTTCGCTGTGTATATTGCATGGCGGAAAACATGACATTTCTACCCAAGAAAGACCTGTTGACTCTGGAAGAACTGGACCGACTTTGTTCCGGATTCATTGACAAAGGTGTTCGCAAATTGCGACTGACTGGCGGTGAACCGCTTGTGCGCAAGAACATCATGCAATTATTTCGCTCGCTCTCCCGGCATTTGGCATCCGGTTCTCTGGAAGAACTGACATTGACCACAAATGGTTCACAATTGGCCAAGTATGCTTCTGAGCTTGTCGATTGTGGTGTCAAGCGGGTCAATGTTTCGATTGATACTCTGAACCGGGAGAAATTCACAAAAATCACCCGCTGGGGCCAGTTGGGCAAGGTCATGGAAGGTCTTGAAGCGGCTCGCAAGGCCGGACTTTCAGTCAAGATCAATGCCGTTGCCCTCAAAGAAGTAAATGAGTTCGAGATAGAAGACATGATGGCATGGGCCCATGGCGAGGGATTTGACCTAACGCTAATTGAAACCATGCCGCTTGGTGAAATCGAGGAAGACCGCACCGACCAGTATTTACCGCTTTCGCTGGTGCGTCGAAGGCTGGAAGAGAAATTCACCCTTAGCGAAATTCCCTACAAGACCGGCGGCCCTGCGCGCTATGTGGAAGTGGCTGAGACTGGCGGACGGCTTGGCTTTATCACACCACTCACCCATAATTTCTGTGAAAGTTGCAACCGGGTACGCATTACCTGCACAGGGACTCTCTACATGTGCCTTGGGCAGGACGACGCAGCGGACCTACGCAAGCCTTTGCGGGAGTCGGAGGGCAATGAACTGCTCTACGACGCCATTGACGAAGCGATTGGCCGCAAACCAAAAGGGCATGACTTCATTATCGAAAGGCGTGGTGAAGGCCCGGCTGTTGGGCGTCACATGTCGATGACGGGCGGGTAGTGAGCGGCTCCCTGCCGCGACGCCACGTTATCGGGGCGATCATGTTCGTTCTGATTGTGAGCGAACTTGCCATACTCTACGCTCCCCACCCGGCCTTTAAAATATTGTCCATTGGGTGTGTGATTCTAATTCCTGTGCTGGCCTGTCGTTCATTGCGATTGCGCGAAGCCTATCTGATTGCAGTCTGTGCGATTTTGGTGATCGTCAGCTTTTTGACGCAGGCTCAGGCCATGCAGTGGGTGGAGGATGGACTGTCGCGTGCTGCCTTTCTTGCAAGTTTCATTCTATTGATGGCGCTGCTTCGCGAAGGAGCACTGACATCACCTTCAGTTGTAAAACTGGGGCAGTTCCTCACGCTGCAACCCCCAAAAAGAAGATTCCTTGCCGTGTTCACCGGATCACATGCCCTCTCCGTGATGATCAATCTTGGGTCCCTGTCGCTTCTTGCGCCAATCATCCAGCGAGGTGTGCGCGCGGGAAGGGACCCGGATGCGCCGCTGGACGAGGTTGGGCAAATCCGCGAGCGCCGACAATTAACAGCCGCTTTGCGCGGGTTTTCCTGGTTTCTGGTCTGGGCCCCAACAGCGGTCACTCAGGCTGTCATGCCCACATTGATGTCCGGCATTGATGCCTTGCGACTAATGCTACTGGGTTTGCTTCTGGCCCTGTTGATGACCGTCTTGAGCTGGACGGAGGATTGGCTGCGCTGGCGCAAGATTGGGCAACGAATCCGCGCTGGCGGTCTGCTTGGAGATGTGCAACCTCAACAATTTCCAGCTCGTGCCGCTGCAAACTTCTCCCTTGTGTGTGCGGGCCTATTCGTATGCTCAATTCTTGCTGCGCAGATTTGGGATGTATCAATAGTCACAGGCGTGATGCTATCTGCGCCGATAATTGTGACTGTGTGGGTATTTGTTCAGCAACCTTCGAGCCACCGCACGCGATCAACGATAAACCGCATCGACGAAATCGGAATTTCAGCAATGCCCGGCTATGTTCGCGAAGTTGTGTTTATCGCCTGCGCCGGATTTATCGGTACCGTGGGAGCCCAGCTCGTTCCCGTGGACGACATCGCGATGGCCATTGGCCTACAATCCATGCCGGGTTGGATTGTCCTGTGGACCCTGTCCATGAGTGTTTGGCTCCTGGGTCAGGTTGGATTGAGCCCCATAACGATGGCAATATTTCTGGCCAGCATAATCGCACAAATCAACAACCTACCGGCAGATGTGACCCATGCGGCATTGGCCATAGCCACCGGCACCGCCATCTGTACAGCAGGCGCTCCTTTTTCCTCAGGTGCGGTCATGCTGGCACGGGCGACCGGCTATTCGAGTTTTACACTAACCTGGCGCTGGAACGGGACTTACACCCTTTGTGCGATGGTTGTTCTGGCAGTCTTTTATTGGATACTTGAAGGCCTGTAATACAGTCTAACCTTCAAGCTCTTCCTGAAGCATTTCCAGTTCAAGCCAGCGCTGCTCCTTTGCATCCAGTTCTGCTTGCGTCTTTTCAAGCAATCTCACCAACTGGTTGAACCGTTTTGCATCGCGCTCAAACAACCCCGGTTCGGCAAGCGCCTGGTTCACCTTGCGGATATCCCCCTCCAGCTTGTTGATTTCTGCAGGCAGATTGTCCAGGGCATGTTTGTCTTTGAAGCTGAGCTTGGATGGTGGTTTGGCCTGCTCGTTGTGAGTTCCGGATTTGGGCTTCTGGATTGCTTTTTCACCGGATTGAAGGGGCGTAGCCGCTGGTTCTGATTGTCGCTGGCTCATCATGTCGGAATAGCCACCGGCATATTCCACCCAACGACCATTGCCTTCAGGTACGATTACGGATGTACAGACCCTGTCGATGAAATCTCTGTCGTGACTAACAACAATTACTGTGCCCTCATAATCTGCAATCATCTCCTGCAGCAGGTCCAGCGTTTCCAGGTCCAGATCATTGGTTGGCTCGTCCAGGACCATGAGATTGGAGGGCAAGCGCAATTGCATGGCCAGCATCAGACGACCGCGTTCACCACCGGACAGGTGTGACACAGGCGTCCGGGCCTGCTCAGGCAGAAACAGAAAATCTTTCATATAGGCCATGACATGTTTGCGCGTATCGCCCACTGCCACAACATCGGATCCACCACCGGTCAATGCACCCTTGACCGTCATGTCCGGTGACAGGGAGGCACGCTTTTGGTCCACCACCAGCATTTCAACATTCGCACCCGGCTTGACGGTTCCGCTGTCAGGTTGCAATTGGCCTGTCAGAAGTTTCACCAAAGTCGTCTTGCCAACGCCATTTGGTCCAACCAGACCCAGACGGTCACCGCGGGCAATGCGAGTTGAGAAATCTTTCACCAAAATTTTGTCACCAAAGGATTTGGAAATCTTTTCAACTCTGGCAACCAATTTCCCCGAGGCATCGGCCTCAGCAACCGTCATGGAAACATTGCCAGTGGGTTTGAGACGCTCGGCACGCTGCTGGCGCAGTTTACCCAGATCTCCAAGTCGTTTCATGTTGCGTTTGCGCCGTCCTGAAACACCATGGGTGACCCAATGCTCTTCACGCACAATCTTGCGGTCAAGCTTGTGGGCATCAAGTTCTTCTTGCTCCAACACCGTGTCCCGCCAGGATTCGAACTTGGAAAATGGCGCTTCCAGCAATCGGGTGTGCCCCCGGTCCACCCAAAGCGTTGAACGCGACAGATTTTCCAGGAAACGGCGGTCGTGGCTGATGAGGACAACCGCAGAGCGCACGCGAGAAAGTTCTGCCTCCAGCCATTCAATGGCAGGCAGGTCGAGATGGTTGGTCGGTTCATCGAGCAGCAATATGTCAGGTTCCGGGGCCAGAACACGTGCCAGCGCAGCACGGCGGGCTTCTCCCCCAGAAAGGTTGACCGTCGCCTCAGCACCCGTCAGTCCAAGCGTTTCCAACAGATAGCTGGCGCGATAGGGGTCATCAGCCTCTTCAAGACCCGCTTCAACGTAGTCCAATATCGTATCATGGCCAGAAAAATCAGGCTCCTGTGGAAGATAACGCACTGTTGTTCCGGGCTGAAAGAATCGCTCCCCGGCATCAAATTCCAGCTCTCCTGCAGCGATTTTTAGCAAGGTGGACTTGCCCGATCCATTGCGCCCCACAAGACACAAGCGTTCGCGTGCGTGAACGGCCAGGTCCGCTCCGGTGAAAAGCGGAGTGGAGCCAAAGGTCAGGTGGATATCAGTCAGGGCAAGCAGTGGTGGGGGCATGTGGACAATGGGCTTTTTCAGGCTTGCCGGATATAGACTGCTCTTGGGTGCACGTAAATGTTATATCCTGGCCCGCTTGACTATTCCGGCGCTCCGCTTCTATCGAATTATTGACACTATTGGACTGCAAATTTAGCCCAATTATCCCCCTCCACCACCGGCAACTTGGAACAAATCTATGACACACCTGATTTCACGACGAACATTCGTGCTGGCCTCAGCAGCTCTCGCTGTCTCCAACACCCCAATTTTTGCATTCGCCAGGGAACAGTTGATCCCCGCTGACAAGCTTAAACCGGGGCAATGGGAGTGGTATCCAGAACGTGCTCTTGCCGGACCTGTGGTCGTGGTGGTCACGCTGAGCGACCAACTGGCATATGTCTACAGGAACGGTATCCGGGTCGGCGTATCAACCGTATCTTCTGGCAAAAAGGGATATGAAACCCCCACCGGCGTGTTCACGGTCCTACGCAAGGAACGCATGCATCATTCGCACAAATACCATAATGCCGCGATGCCAGACAGCCAGTTCTTCTATGGTGGAGCAGCACTCCATGCGGGCGGTCTGCCCGGATATCCAAGTTCCCATGGCTGCGTCCATCTTCCACGCGCCTTTGCAGACCGGTTGTTTGCAATTACCCATAACGGCACACCGGTTATCGTGACCAATCAACATTCGGGTATGGGCAGCTTGTCACACGCAGGACTGCTGCTGTCGAATAATGACGCAAAGCAGATTGAGAAACTAACCGGAAATGTCCGCACAAGAACCCTGCCTGTTGACAAAAAAGGGTACAGCAAATCAGCCTTCAGTGTCGTGGTGAGCGGTGCTGACAAACATCTTTACGCATTTGAGAATGGTGCGCTGAAATTCGATTCTCCAATCAAGATAAGCCGTGGCAGGTCTTTGGGAGAGCATGTGTTCGTACTGAAAGGCCATGGCAAAAAGAGCAGTCACCTCGATTGGATCGCAGTTGGCCTGGGTAATCCCTCCACGCATAATGTCAATCAGCACGCAGAACTGGCCGCGACACAAAGACTGCTGATTCCAAACAGTATTCGCAGTCAGATTTCAAGAAACCTGCACCCGGGTTCAACGTTCGTCATTACAGAACTGTCAGCTCATCCCTCAACCAGAACCGCAGAAGATTTCGTGGTCATGAGGGTCGGCAACGGCGCGTAGAGCAGGCTTTGACCACTGCCAAACCGGCCAGGCCTTTACGAACAAAGTCTGGTCAGTTGGTTTCCTTGAAACTGCGCCCCATGGAATCAAATAGCGGCTGCAAGGCATAACTCATGAAAACCCGCGGGCCTGCCTGGGCATAAACCTCGGTTGCCATTCCGGCCTGGATTTCGTGAAAGCCTTGGTGTTTGTCGGGATCATGGATAAGCCGAGCACGGGCCAGAAAATAAGTTTCTCCCGTCATCTCATCCACTGCCGAATCGGCGGAAACATAGCTGACCACCCCCTCGATCGGATCATACGTCCGGCGGTTGAACGCAGTGATGATAATGCGGGCATCCTGACCTTCGCTGACGCTGTTTATGTCGGCAGGCAGGATCCGAAATTCTGTTTCCAACCCGGAATTCTGGGGAACAATTTCAGCGATGACTTCCCCACCACGGATAACTCCGCCGTTGGTATGAGCAGCCATTTTGACAATGGTTCCACTTTCGGGAGCTCGCAGTTCGGTCAGGTTGACACTGCTTTGAGCGGCCGAAATCTGATCCTTGATCTGCTCAAGCTCAGTAATGACCGACGTCAGCTCTTCCGATCGTTTTTCCCGATCCGCTTCTTTCAATTGGGCCAGTTTTGCCTGTGCTTCCAGTATTTTTTGTTCAGTTGCATCTATCTCAGATTCCAGATTGCCTATCTGAGAAATCTGGTCCAGACGCGTTTTGTCCAGATCCCAGAGCCGAGACTTGGCCAGATATCCTTCTTCAACCAAAGGCTCAACTTTTGCCAATTCCATCTTGGTGATTTCCAGAAGCTGACGCACGCTGTCCAACTGAGTTTCGAAGCCGTCCTTTTGATCTTTCAGTGACTCGATCTGATGATTTGCTGCATCCAGCTCAGCGTTCAGCCGTTTGCGGCCTGCATCAAATTCGATCTGCTGTTCAACCAAAATGCGGCTGTTGATAACCGATTCGCCTTCCATGGCCGCTGTATGCTGCGGACCGCGCAACTTCAGGCCGGAAACCGACACCGTATTGCCGAATTCTGCACCACTGGCCTCCGCCTCCAAACGACCTTTGAGCGCCGTCAGCATGCTTTTTTGGGCTAAGAGTTTTGTCAGTTCTGCCTGGCTCCCGGACGGATCCAACAACAGCAGGACTGTACCGGTGTCCACGAATGCTCCGTCTTCAACCAGAATGTCCTGAACCACACCTCCGGTGGGATGCTGGATCAGTTTGTTCTGCCCGGCCGATACAACCTTGCCACTGGCGACAACCGCAGATGCGATGGGGAACAAGGTGGCCCACAGCAGGAACAAAATAAAGAATCCAAATACGAACAATCCACCCCATCGCACAATTCGACTGGTATCAGTGGGCACCTGTTTCTGCCAGGCACCAGCTTCACTGGGCAGCCATTGCGATTCCTGATCAAGGAGGTTGTTTATGCTTTCAGTTTTCATCCTGTCGCCTCCTTCCCTCGCTTGCCCTTAAGTTTACCGAAAGCCGGCAGCGGCTTCTGCGAAGACGACGAGGGTGAGGCCTGCGCGACAGTCGCAATCGGTGGTGCAGACGAAACCATTTTTCGATTTCGCTGCGGTCTTGGTTGTTCCCTTGCCGAAGAAAAGTCTGACACCTTACCGTCGCGAATTGTCATGACGTAGTCAGCAACCTGCAGGATCGACCTGCGCTGGGTCACAACAATGATTGTGCGCCCATCGTCCTTTGCTCGCTTCATGGCTTCCATCAACTGCCCTTCACCCTGGGCATCAAGATGAGCATTGGGTTCGTCAAGCACCAGCACTCTGGGATTGGAATAAAGGGCACGCGCAAGCGCAATTCGCTGTTTTTGTCCACCGGACAAGAGCAATTTACCTGGGCCAATTTCCGTGTTGTAGCCATCGGGAAGGCTTGTGATCAGATCATGTACGCCCGCAGCCTTTGCAGCAAGCACGACTTTTTCTGAAACCGGCTCCAGCTCCAGACGAGCGATGTTTTCTGCCAGACTGGCTGGGAACAGGGTGATTTCCTGACTTACATAGCCAACGGACTGCCCCCATTGCTCTTCCGGCCATTGGGACCTTTGGGCACCATCCAGCATGATTTGCCCGCTATCTGCTGCAATCGCACCGACCAGTGCCTTGGCGACAGTAGATTTTCCTGCTCCGGAAGGGCCGATAATAGCCAGGATCTTTCCTGCGGGCACTTCGAAACTGACTTCATCGAGAATAGGTTTGGCATTGGGGTCCTGTGAGGGTGAATAGCTCAAGTTTTCAACCTTGATGTACCCTTCCGGATCTGGCAGCCGCACCAACGGGTCTGATATCGGTGCATTGGCCAGATAGTCCTGCAGATTTTTGTGGGCCTCCCGCGCACCGGAAATGCGATCCCAACCACCAATCACCTGTTCCACCGGAGCAAGTGCGCGACCGGAGATCATAGAAGCGGCAAATATGACTCCTCCGGAAATTTCACCGGCAATGACGAGATAGGCACCACAGGCCATGATAAGAATTTGCAGAATTTTGCGAACTGACTTGGAAACACCGTAGTAGACCGAGCTTTGCCCGGCGGAGACATCGCCCGACTGCATGGAAATAGCCATTTTCTGCCCCCATCTCCGCATGACTGATGGCAGCAACCCCATGGCCCGAATGTCTTCGGCCCTCATGAACACGGTTTGGGCAAAGGTTAGCGCCTCCATGTCGGCTTGTTTGGACTGATCAGTGGTTTGGGCAGTCGAGACCTTGTTCATCCAGGCCACCGCGATCAAAAGCCCTGCACCTATTAGCGTAACTATGCCTAATGCGTAGTGCAGCAAAAACATCAACAGAATGAATAGAGGAACGAAGGGTAGATCAAATAGGCCGGCCAGCGAACGACTGGCAATGAAGCTGCGCACCGAATTAAAGTCCCTCAGCACCTGACTTGAACCTTTTGCCCCATCAACATTGTGGGACAATCTGGCAAAGAGAGGATCAGACAGAGCAACCGTGTAGCGAGCTGATGCGCGTTGCGCCAATTTTCCGCGAACAGCTTCCGCTACGCCATAAAGAACCATTGCTGCAATTGCTATTAGAGAAAGAAAAATGAGTGTTTCCAGAGAGTTGAACGTCAAGACGCGATCGTAAACCTGTAACATATGCAGGGGAGGAACGATCATGAGCAGATTGGTTGCAATCGAAAATATCGCAATCCATTTCAACGGAAGTCGTTCCACAATCTGGTCTTCAGGCTACTCAAAACAAATCTGGCGGTAGTATATTTTTGCAGGAAAAGCCTAACAAACTCTGGACAAACCGAAGGCTGGTCGAGACAGACAGGCGCATGCTGTAGCAAATGGTCATTTACCTGGGTCACCGGGTCGTAATAGCATTGGATCAACACCTGCCCTGCGAACCATTTGTGGAGACTGACTTGGCCCTTTCAAACACTTCCCTGATCGCCACCCTTTTCACCTTTACCCTGCTCCTTCCCGCTTCGGCTCAACAGGCAACTGACGAGGTTTCCCCTGAAGCGGCCATCTCATTGAGTACCAAGAAGAACGGCAAGCCGGTTCACGCTAAAAACTGGATGGTTTCGGTCGCCAACCCAGTCGCAGCCAGCGTTGCTGCAAGAATCCTTGAAAAAGGGGGCAGTGCAGCAGACGCTGCCATTGCGGCACAGGCCATGCTAGGGCTGGTGGAACCGCAAAGCTCCGGGCTGGGTGGCGGTGCATTTCTGGTCCATTACGATAGTACGAGCGGCAAGATTACAACGCTTGACGGACGCGAAACTGCTCCGGCGGCAGCAACGCCAAAACTGTTTCAAAATGAGCAGGGCGAGCCACTGAAATTCTTTGACGCCGTCGTTGGTGGACGCTCGGTTGGCACGCCCGGCACCCCTGCCCTAATGGGCGAAATGCATCGCAAATGGGGAAAATTGCCATGGTCCGAGTTACTCAACCCCGCCATTCAACGCGCCAGGGAAGGTTTTACCGTGTCTGCCAGATTGGCGGGGCTGGTGGAAACTGACAAGGAGCGGCTGTCGCGCCAAAGTACCACCCGCAACTACTTCCTGCCCGAAGGCAAGCCAATTGCCGTCGGAGCCGTTGTCAAAAACCAGGCCTATGCCAATGTGCTGGAAGGCATGTCCAAAGACGGTGTGGCGGTGTTTTACGAAGGCAAGATTGCAGCGGACATTGTCAACACAGTCACAGGATTTACCGAAAATCCCGGCCTGTTGGCTCAAACTGATCTCGCAGATTATGAAGTGAAGGAGAGAGCAGCGGTCTGCGCACCCTACCGAGCCTATTCGGTCTGCGGCATGGGACCACCCTCCTCTGGCGCTTTGACCGTTGGTCAAATTCTTGGAATGCTGCAACCTTATGATCTGGCCAAGCTTGGCGCGCAAAATCCCGAAAGCTGGCGTTTGATCGGTGATGCATCGCGATTGGCCTTTGCCGATCGTGGTCGGTATATGGCGGACTCAGATTTTGTTGATATGCCGACTAAAGGGCTGCTGAAGCCAGGCTATCTGAAAACCCGCTCGGCACTGTTGAATTCCAAAATGGCACTTGAAAAAGTGGAGCCCGGCGAGCCGGAATGGGATGATACCCAATTGTGGACAGATGATGATTCCATTGAATTCCCCTCAACGACCCATTTGTCTATCGTGGACGGCGAAGGCAATGCAGTTTCCCTGACCTCTACCATTGAAAACGGGTTCGGTTCACGGCTCATGACCAATGGATTCCTGCTCAATAATGAACTCACCGACTTTTCGTTTCGCGACCAGCGCGACGGCAAACCCATCGCAAATCGAGTCGAAGCGAAAAAACGTCCCCGCTCTTCCATGGCTCCAACAATCGTTTTTAAGGACGACAAACCCGTTTTGGTGATTGGCTCCCCGGGTGGCAGCCGCATCATCGGCTATGTTGCCAAAACCATTATTGCCCATCTTGATTGGGACATGGATATCCAAAAAGCCATATCCAGCCCTCATTTGGTGAACCGCTTTGGTAAATTTGACGTGGAAGCAGGAACTGAAGCCGAAACGCTCATCCCGCAATTGCAAGCACTTGGATTTGAAGTGGGCAGCCGAAACCTGACCAGCGGCCTGCACGGCATTGCCATTGGTGTGGATTATCTTGAGGGAGGGGCAGACCACCGTCGCGAAGGAATCGTGCTTGGGAACTAGACTTACCCGTCCAGATTGATATTCGACACTGTAATTGCCCATTGCGCCCCGTGCATATCCCGATCCAACCGACTGCCCTGGACTTGGGGCCGTGGCAGGCTGAATTTTATTACGTGGAGATCAGGTAAAACATAGCGATTCAACCGATCTTCAGGTTGATGGAGTTGCTGTGCCACGATTTCGGTCGAGAGTTGGTTTTCTATCCTTTGGAAGGCTTCTTCATTCCCGCAAAACACATCAATTGTTAGCCAGAAAGGGCCCGCATTTTTTGATCTGACCTTGTGAACCACATCACCGAGTATGGCCATTATCCAACTCCCTGACTTCGAGTCGAAATGCGTCCATTGGATCGTCCAGTGACATCACGTGATTGAGGCTGAATTCATACAATGGACCACGTGGAATTTCTGCAGGAGAAAACGGGAAGGCAAAGGTGGGGGTTTCCTCATGCGCCGTTAGTGGATGATGGAGCAGGTATGGATTGATGATCTTGGCGATATCATTGGCCAACTCCTGGGTCCGGGCTGTTGAAATCGCCATTACCCCAACCTCACTCGCAATTGGCACCTGTGTTTCCAGTTCGCCCAGCGCGCTGTTTTGGCCAATGACCCGAAATTCGATTTTATAGTCTTTTGCTGCTGCAATTCCACTGTCGTCAATTCTTGCCCGCACGCTGGACTCAATTCCCGCAATCCAGTCTTCGACATGCTCTACGTAGCGTTGATCACGCAATACCGATATGGAAACAGTTTGATAACCAGCAATGCGCGACCCTTCCAGTTTGACTGTATAATCGGCGCCGGGCACCCATTTTGAGCCGGTGACCCGTACTCGTCCATCGCCGATCTCGTGATACTTCGAGTCCGTCACATCAAGATGCCCGCCCGGTTCAAACAGTATAAAAGGATTTGAATTTTCGTAGAGCATGTGGGCCGAGACCGTGTGCGCGGTGCAAGTCGCGGTTTGCGCCATGGGGCGCACCGTAAAGCCCTCTCCATCAAATTCTACCATTATAGTACCACTGCGCGGATCAGTGGTACAAAATGCTCCGCATTCGCCAACCTTCGCGCCGTGCCAGGCGCCTCCTGCGTGATTCCCTTTCGCTAATGGCATAGCTGCCATGAGAGCAGTATCGGTGGTACGTCCTGCTATGACGATATCAGCCCCGGTGGCAAGGGCGGCCTGAATCTGCTCAGCTCCCGCCAGCGCAACGATATTGCTCATCTCCTCCAATTGACCACCTTCCAGGGAGGGGGCCGGTTCCAACGGATTGAGCTTACCGGTTTCCAATGCTTGCCGGACGCGTTGCGCAGATTGATTGGAATAGAGGCAAGCGACTTTCACCGATTGGCCCAGTTCAGCTGCAAGCTCGCTGGTAATGTCAAACATCCAGTCCACACAGGAATCTGCGCCACACGTGCCAGCAGATCCGATAACCAATGGAACTCCAGCCTTGTGGCGGGCCAACATCAACTCCCCCCACTCCGTCTTTGTTGAATTGCGCGAGTATTTGGATGTGCCCGTACCAAGATAAAAGGGCCCACTGTCCGTGGACCCTCCGTCTATCGCGATAATGTCTGGCTGTGCCGCTATGCCCGCTGCCAGAGCCTGCTTGTCAAAACCCAGCCCCAGAGCGCCGGTTGGAATCAGAACTCTGGTCATGGGATCAATCGGTCACGGCCTGTGGTTTCTTCAAAATGTTGCGCAGGAACATCGGGGCAACAAAACCGACAATGGCTGCAACCCAAAGACCAATCGCAATTGGCGTTGAGAACAGGAACATAGCATCTCCGTCAGAAAGCACCATGGCGCGGCGCAGGGCGTCTTCCATATTACCTCCCAGCAGAATACCAAGAATAACCGGAACTGTAGGTACGTCCAGCTTGCGCAAGACATAACCCAGAACACCAAAGGCCACCATCAACAGCAGGTCAAAATAACTACCCGAGAGGGAATAGATGCCGACAAATGAAACCATTGTCACGCCGGGCAACAACACCCAGGCAGGAACCTGCAGTACCCGAACAAATATTTTCACCATGGGCACATTCATCAACAGCAGAACGAAGTTTGCTATTAACAGTGATGCAATGAGGCCCCAAACAACTTCCGGTCTTTCAGTGAACAAGGTAGGCCCGGGGGTGATGTTGAGTGTCATCAACAAAGCCAGGAGAACGGCAGTTGTGCCCGAACCCGGGACTCCCAGCGTCAGCATGGGGACAAGAGCACCACCAGCAGCTGCGTTGTTGCCAGCTTCCGGCGCTGCAACTCCCTTGGCCACACCGGTTCCAAAACCACCTTTTTCGCCGGCAAAAGATTTCTCCATCATGTAGGCCAGGAAGCTGCCCAAAGAGGCTCCTGCACCGGGCAGAACACCAGCCACAAAGCCAATGCCGCTGGCCCGCAACATGGTCCATTTAGCGTGCAAGATGTCCTTGATCGGTATGGTGACCTTATCAATCTTGACACCAATCGAAGTCTCCTTGCCCTGACTTTCGAGGAAGAAAAACACTTCGGCAATCGCAAAAAGGCCGACAATGGCAACAAGAAAGTCAATACCATCCATCAAATGCAGGCTACCGAAAGTAAGCCTTGGAATGCCCGAATTATTGTCCAAACCAATCATGGCGATGCCGAGCCCGATACAGGCGGCAATGGCAGATTTGGCCTGGTTGTTTGAAGCCATTCCACCCAATGTGCAAAAGGCAAGAAGATAAAGTGCAAAATATTCCGCAGGGCCAAACAGATAGGCCACGCGTGCCAACAAAGGAGCCAGCAGCACAAGGCCAAGTGTTGCCAAAAATGCGCCTACAAAAGACGCCACACCTGACAGGACCAATGCGTCGCCTGCACGGCCGTTTTTCGCCATGGGATACCCGTCCAGCGTCGTCATCAAGGCCGGCTCATCACCTGGAATGTTGAGCAAGATGGACGAAATGCGTCCGCCATACATCGCCCCGTAATACACTGCGGTCATCAGAACCAGAGCCGACGTTGCATCAAGCCCAAGTGTAAATGTGATCGGGATCAAAATCGCCACACCATTTGACGGGCCAAGCCCGGGCAATGCACCAATTATGGTTCCCAAAAAGCACCCAATAACCGCCAGCATGAGTGTTGTCGGTGACAGGGCTACGCTAAACCCCAAAGCGAGGTTTGTAAGAATTTCCATGGTTCCAGCTCGCTTTAGAACATGCCTTTAGGAAATGGCACCAGCCCGAGTCCCAAGGCATATTTGAATATCAGGAACAGACCGATCGACAGACCTATTCCGGCAAGTGCGGCAGGCTTTACTTGTGGAGACAGTTGGTAACTGAGGATTCCTGCAGCAACTGCCGTTGGCAACAAAAAGCCGAGCGGTCCGAGAAGGAACGCGTAAGCTATCAGAACAATTGCCGCGCAAACCAGAACTCCAAACGCTCGCAACGTGGGCCAGGATGGGTCTTCGTCCGGGCGCAGAATCATCACCACAGCGGATATGGCTGCAACAATACCAATACCAATGGGAAAGGTTCTTGGTCCAACGGGATCTGCAAGAAAACTGATTTCGATCTGGGTGGCGCTTGCAATATATCCAAGCGCCACAACCAGAACGACCAGACCGAATATGCGGTCAGATTTGGCCATCATCGTGATCCGTTACTTGATCACGCCGATATTTTTGGACAATTGACGAATGTCGGCAACGACGCCATCAATATAGCCTTGGAAATCACCTCCCACTTTCGTGAATGGTGCCAGACCGTTGGCTGCCATGGCTTCTTTCCACTCCGCACTGTCAGCAACTTTTTGAAGCTTTCCGGCCCATTCATTGAAGACTTCGTCGGATACGCCTTTGGGTACGTAGAGACCACGCCAGTTCACAGCAACAACATCATATCCCTGTTCCTTGGCAGTGGGGATGTCCTCAAAGCCCGGAACGCGCTCTTCGGTCAGAACGGCCAGCGCGCGGATTTCACCGGCCTTCAGGAAGCCGACTATTTCAGACATATCGCCGGTCATGGCCTGCACAAATCCGCCAACAGTCTGAGTAATGGCATCAGCGCCACCGTCAACACCTATATATTTCACTTTTGTGATATCAGTGAATCCTGCTTTGCCAAGCAGCATCAATGGCTTGAGATGGTCAAAACCACCTACAGCTGAGCCGCCGGCGAATGCAACGGAAGACGGATCAGCCTTGATCGCTTCGATCAGGCTTTTGAGGTCTTTATGCGGGCTGTCTTTGGCCACCACAATTACGCCCGGATCAGCACCGATCGCTCCAACGAAACGAACCTGATCTGCAGTCATGCCAGCATATGCATTTTGAGCAAGGCGAGTGGTCGTTGCAGAGGATGCCGCAACAATGAGGTCAGCGTCTGTGTTGCGCTCATTGACAACATGCGTATAAGCCAGTCCACCGCCGCCACCGGCCATGTTGGTGACCTGAACGGGTTTGTCGACTACGCCAATATCGAACATGATCTTGCCGATCTGACGGCAAGTGAAGTCCCAGCCGCCGCCGGGGTTGGCCGGAGCAATACACTCGGCAGCAGTTGCAGCCGGCACAGATGCGCCGAGGCTGATGGTCATAAATGCGCCCGCAGCGAGCCATTTGATCGAATTAAGTTTCATAATTTCCTCCCAAGGATATGGTATCTGAAAACCGCTTTTCAGACATACCTATTCTAAACAAACCAAACTGACAGGAAGCTGACAAGACCGGGTTTAAATTAAACGTGTGGGCAGCGCTTGCTACTCGCCCCGCAGCGCCTTGTTCCAGCGGTCGATAAACCGGGCGCGTTTGACCTGATCAAGGTAGGCCACGAGGCCGGGGCCGATAGGAATTGGCCGCAGACGTGCTCCATATTTTGAACGGAATGCCGAGGCCGTGTTCTGACCATCAATTTCGGGGTGCAAGGCAGGCAATTGAAGGTCTTGAGCCATGATCAACTGGCCTTGGCTTGACATCAAAAAAGTCAACATCTGGCGACCCGGTTGTGGTTGGCGCGCTTCCTTTGGCACCAACGCGATCCGCGACATAACTACCGTATAATCTTCAGGAAAAATGATGCCGAGATCAGGAAACTTGTTGGCCCAGGCCTGTGCATAGGATCCTAGAATATTATAACCCAATGCCAATCTTCCGTCGGCGACACGCTCCAAAATGGCGGATGAGTTGGAAAACAGCTTGACCCCGGCTGACCCCAACGCGTTGACCAATTGCCAGATTTTGCGATCGTGTTCGGTATCGCGAGCCAGAAACAGAAACCCTAATCCGGATCGTTCGATGTCATAGGTGGCGGTGCGATTGAACAGCGGATCATCCCCCGCCGAAAGCAATTTGATGAGTTCTGCCCGATTTGCGGGAGGCTTGATCTGCAAAAAACTGGGCTTGTGATAAACAATGACTGAAGGTTCGAAGGTCAGCCCATAAGCTGAATTGCGCCACTTGGCCCAATGCGGCCACGGTGGCATCTGAGTACCCAGATTTTCAGCATAACCGTCATTGGCAAGTTTGACCTGCAGGTCCATGGCAGAAGACAACACCAGATCGGCTGTGCCCTGCCCCGCGTCGCTTTCCTGAATAACCCGCTCGTAAATGTCCAGAGATTGCAGATCGTGATAGTGAATTTCCACATTTTCGAACTGCTTCTGATAGGCTTGTATCAAGGGCAGTGACACGCTTTCGTCCAAAGACGAATAGATGGTCAATATGGTAGGCGATATATCGGCGCGCGCAGGAAACACGGTCTGCGCGGAGGCCAGTGAGGCTGATAACAGGGTTGCGATCAAGAAGACAATCATAGGCATGAATCCAGCTTGAACAGCAAATGGGGAGTTCACAAGACCGAAAATCTTCAATAGCCTGTATTCAGGGAGAAACTGTGCGTATTTTACTGGTCGAAGACAATCAGCAACTCGGCGTCGGATTGAAACGGCTTCTCGATGTCACCTATGCCGTTGACCACGTGATGACAGGCGAAGACGCTCTCAGCGCGGCAAAATCATTGTCCTACGATCTCATGATTCTGGACCTCAGCCTGCCAGACACAGATGGGCTGGAAGTCCTGCGTGAAATTCGCAGCCAACGGTTTCATATGCCGGTATTGATCCTGACCGCGCGTGATGAACTGGACGACCGTATTACGGGGCTGGATTTCGGTGCAGATGATTATATGACCAAGCCGTTTGAATTTTCTGAGCTTGAAGCCAGAGTGCGTGCTCTGTTGCGCCGTGTGTCGATGGAAAAAACCTCTTTGATACAATTTGGCAAGATCGCGTTTGACCTGCGCAATGGTCAGGTCTCGGTCGGCGAAGAATCAGTTGACCTTTCCGCCCGTGAAACCATGGTTCTGCAAGCGTTGATGCTGGCCAATGGACGTTTGTTGTCAAAGGCACAACTTCTTGAATCAATAACCAATTTTGACGATGATGTCAGCGAAAACGCGATTGAGCAATATGTTAGCCGCCTGCGCCGCAAACTCGGCGAGCACGGAGTATCAATCAACGCGGCGCGGGGTTTGGGCTATCATCTTTGCGAAACACCATGACGGCGCGTTCCACTCAAGCGCCCCACTATTCACTGCGCGGACGGCTATTGCTTTGGCTATTGGCCCCGCTGGTCTTGATTGGTGTGCTGGCCCTGGTGGATGGCTACCGCTCGGCAAGGCTAACCGCAGATGAGGTCTCTGACCGTGTGCTCGCCGGTTCGGCTCTGGCGATCGCTGAGCGGGTGTTTGTCAATGATGAAGGCAAATTGGAAGCCGACATTCCCTATGTGGCACTGCAGATGCTGACCTCATCTGAAGATGATCGTGTCTTTTATCGGATCGAGACTGGTGACGGTGAGTTTGTCACAGGATATCGAAAACTGGAACTGCCTGCACCAATCGCAACATCAACGGATCAGATGCGGTTCAGCAATGGGGAGTTTCGCGGTGACCCAATTCGGATTGCCACCTATTCCGGTGCGACATCCTCGAGCACGAAGTCTCTGGGTTTTCGTGTCGCCATTGCTGAAACCACCAATGCACGCAATGCCATTGCCCGCGACTTGCTGCTACGCTCTGCAATTCGTCAGGCAGCGCTCATATTCACAGCCATTCTTGTTGTCTGGTTTGCGATCAAACGAGCCCTGCGACCTCTCGACAAGCTTGAAAGCGCCGTGGCACGCCGCAGCCCAGAAGATTTGAGGCCAATCCGGCACCGTGTGCCGAGTGAAGTGGACGGGTTGGTCACCACGATCAATGATCTCGTCTTGCGTTTCGGTTCTGCAATCCAGGCGTTGCGCCGTTTCACCTCCAACGCCAGCCACCAGTTTCGGACCCCGCTGGCGCTGATCAAAACCCATTTGGAAATTGCCGGACGATCTAACGATCCTCGCAACAAGGCAGAAGCCATCGCAAATGCAAAAAACGCAGTTGATGATGCTGAAAGACTGATGTCCCAAATGCTGATTCTGGCACGACTGGACGCGACGTCGAAGCAGGAACTTGCAACACAGTCCAGCAATCTGACCAACATTGCACGAGGCGTATGTGAAGACTTCGTGCTTCAACTGTCCAACGACAGGACTACAAATATTGATCTGGGTTTTCATGCCGATGAAGATGTGTGGGTTTTGGCAGAGAAAACCCTGTTGCAGGAAGTTGTCCGGAATCTTGTCGACAATGCGGTGAAACATGCGGGGCCGGATGTCCAGATTGATGTCAGCGTCTACCCGACAGCGGACCGGGGGTTGCTGACAGTTCAGGATAACGGCCAGGGGTTTTCCGGCGCGACAATAACCGAGAAAGGCAGTGCGCCTTTGTCAGACAGAGACGCGACTTCAAATGGATCAGGAATCGGGCTGACAATCGTCAATGAGATTCTCAACCTACTGTCGGGAACCATTCAATTTTCAAAGGCAACGCCCGGCGGAGGCACATTGGTAAGCGTATCCCTTGCGGGCGCACCTGATCCCTCCAGTACAACACCACCTCTCCCCTTATCCGCAGACCCGGTATCTGCAGGCTAATACCTTATTGCTGCAATCACACAGACACTAAGCCTCAGCTTCGCCTTCCCCGAAATCGGGCAGCATACCAAGTGCGCTCATATAAAGGTCAAGCATGGCTTCCTGTTCCTGCCGCTCAGTTGCTTCAATCTTTCTCATGCGCACTACTGTTCGCAGCGTCTTCACATCAAAACCATTGCCCTTGGCTTCGGCAAACACATCCTTGATATCGTCTGCAATTGCTTTCTTTTCTTCTTCCAACCGCTCTATGCGTTCAACAATGGAACGCAACTGATCGCGGGCAACGGACGTATCGGCCATGGGTATCTCCTAACTGTTTCAAGCGATGTAAACACCATGCAAGGTTGAATCTGGCAAGCGAAAACGACACTCATTTTGCATTTGCCAACAGGACAAAGAACAATGGTTTGCGCCAAGGGTTTTGTGTCAACCGTGGCTTTTTTTGAAAGCTGCTTTTTGTTCTTCGCTGGCTTCAGTTTGATACTGATCCCGCCACTGCTCAAACGGCATGCCATATATGATCTCGCGCGAACCGACCTTGTCGAGGTCGATACCGCGTTCATTGGCAGCCTCCATATACCAGCGCGACAGGCAATTGCGGCAAAAACCACTCAGATTCATGAGATCAATATTCTGCACATCTGTCCGCTCACGCAGATGCGAAACCAGTCTTCTGAAAGCCGCGGCCTCAAGCTCGGTCTGGGTATCTTTGTCAATCTCGGTCATGATTTATCCAATTCTTGCTGGTTGATCCGTGCGCGAGCCAAACAGGACTGCTTCATGCATATCGTGGCGATGGTTGGCTTCTTCAAGAAGCGGAGTTAATCGCTCTATCCAGTCATCGACACCAGATTGATCAGAAATCAGATCCTGGCGAACTTCCAACAGCGCCTGGGCAAGTCCACGCCTTGTTGCATGTCGGTACATTGTATCGTTGCGCAGCGCACCATCATAGGGTTCGTTGTCACCGACGATAAGTGAGCCATCCTCACTCAACCGATCAACCATGAAATTGGACAGCCGGCGATCAACATCCCAAAGAAGGGCTGCGTGCCACTTGCGGTGCACCCCCTTCCAAACCGGCGTAAAGGAATGAATTGAAAAGATAATGGGATTGATACCAGAAGCAAGGCTCTGTTCGATCACCTCATCAATGGCACTGTGATAAGGTTGATAGTAAAGCGACTTGCGGCGTTCTATCTCCGCCTGCGTGATCGGGTGATTGCCGGGTATCACGGTCCCGTCTGACAATCGCATGACTATGGTCGGGTCATCTTCGCCACGATTGGGGTCAATTAACAGACGTGAAAAACACGACATGACAGCCGGTACACCCAGCCTTTCCGCAAGGCCGAGCGTAAGGGCTTCTGCCCCAATGTCATATGCAATATGCCTTTCAAATTCACTCTCCGGGAGGCCAAGTGTTCCATACTCTTCAGGTAGCGTGTTTCTGGCGTGGTCGCAGAGCAACACGATTCCGGCAGACACATCACCCTGAACGATTTGATAGGGGGAAAAGACTTTGTGCATCGCGCGTTATTGTCATAGCTGACGCTTTGCTTCAATGGTTTTTCAATCACCTGACCTGCTCTGGACCAAAAAACTTCATGCAAAGCGCAAACACATCAAACATTCCGTTTGCATTCGCTTTCGCAGCTTTGTTTTTTGGCTCTCTTGCGATGGGCATATCTCCTGTATTTGTACGCTTTGCCGACGTTGGCCCATTTGCCAGCGCTTTCTGGAGAGTAGCCATTGCCCTGCCCCTGCTCCTGCTGTGGGCTTATGCCGAATCTCGGCAAACCGGGAAGACCATGGCGCAGGCAATGCGTTTCGACAAAGCGATATGGCTGGCCGGATTGCTGTTTGCCGGAGACCTGTTTTTCTGGCACCTGGCCATTGTCAACACGACCATCGCCAATGCCACATTACTGGCCTGTCTGGCTCCGGTCTGGGTTGTTCTTCTGTCGGGAGCATTTATTGGAGAGCCGGTACCGCGGTCGGCCTATATCGGTCTGATCTTTTGCCTGGTCGGAACTGCATCACTGATCGGTTCAAGCTTTGCGATTGCGCCTGAAAATCTGATCGGTGACATTTATGGCTTAGCGACTTCGTTGTTTTTTGGACTATATTTTCTGGCCGTGCGCGTTGCCCGGCGCAACCACATGCCAGGTTCGGTCACCTTCAAGAGTTCCGCGGTCACTGCTGGAGTTTTGCTTGCCGTAGCCTTGATTGCGGGGCAGAGCCTTTGGCCACAATCCTATGCCGGGCTCGCCGCCTTGCTGGCGCTTGGACTGATTTCACATTCCTTTGGGCAAGGCCTGCTGGCGGTTGCACTTGGTTCGCTATCCGCCGCATTTTCGTCCCTAGTTATCTTTATCGAAGCACTGGCGGCTGCCCTAATGGGCTGGCTCGTCTTTAATGAAGCGCTCGGCCCGCTCCAGCTGGCAGGCGGCTTACTGATTATGACGGGCGTTTGGATAGCCCGCCCAACAGAGTAACCCATATCGGGCGGCAAGGGCAGACAGGCGGAGAAGGCGCAAATCGGTAGAGAAATGACAATTGCAGGCCCCGTTTGTTTGACTTCGCGCCATGAAAGAGGCAACAAGAAAACACCATGATTACAATGCCATTCAATTTCCTAAACCGATTTAAAATTCAACCTGTCTCTTGCGTGTTGGCGATCGCCGCGACATGCCTGTTCGTGTCGACGCTGGCAGCTCGTGCAGAGTTCAAGGTTTGCAACAAAACAGACTCGCTCGTTGGAGTGGCCATAGGTTACAAGATGGAAAATGATTGGATTACCGAAGGCTGGTGGCGCATCCCGCCGCATATCTGCACGTCCATCATCGAAGGTGATCTGACTTCGCGTTATTTCTACCTCCATGCGGAGGAATCTGAATCCGGTGGCAGATGGCGTGGTCCGGTATTCATGTGCACGTCAAGTAAGGAGTTCAAAATTCAAGGTGTAAAGAACTGCTTTGCCCGCGGATATGAGCGAACCGGATTCTTTGAAGTAGACACAACTGAACAGAAAAGTTGGCAGGTCCGACTGACCAAGGCCAACCAAACCAAGAAAGACGATCCGTCACAATGAACCGTTCACGCCGGGTGAAAATAGTTGCAACACTGGGGCCTGCTTCCAATACGAAGAACAAGATCAGGGAGCTGACCAAGGCGGGAGCCGATGTGTTTCGCATCAATATGAGCCATGCCAGCCACGACCTGATGCGCGCTACAGTCAAATCGATCCGTGAAGTGGAGGAGGAACTGAATTTTCCCATCGGAATCATGGTCGATCTTCAAGGCCCCAAACATCGCCTGGGTGTGTTTGAAAACGGCGAACTTGATGTCTCTCCGGGTCATCAGATTACACTGGACAGCGACCCAAGCCCTGGCAATGCCGAACGGGTCCACTTGCCCCACCCGGAAATTCTTGAAGCCATGGAGATCGGGCACCGATTGCTGGTGAATGACGGCAAAGTGCAGCTCAAGGTGATAGATACTGGTCCGGGCTGGGCAAAAGCCGAAGTGATGTCCGGCACGTGGCTAGCCGATAAGAAGGGTGTCAATCTGCCGGATTCAGAACTGACATCTGGCGTTTTGACAGACAAGGACCGAGCTGACCTGCAGGCCGCCCTGAAGGAAGATATTGACTGGATTGCTCTGTCCTTCATCCAGCGCCCGGAAGATCTTGCCGAGCCCAGAAAACTCTCCCAGGGCAAGGTGGGCCTGCTGGCAAAGATTGAAAAACCCCAAGCCGTTGAAAAGCTCGACGACATTATTGAAATGGCCGATGCGATCATGGTTGCCCGCGGGGATCTGGGAGTTGAGATGCCGCTACAGGCAGTGCCCAGTATTCAAAAGAAAATGATTCGCAAATGCCGTCGCGCCGGAACACCCGTGGTTGTCGCAACTCAAATGCTGGAATCCATGATTTCTTCACCAGTTCCGACACGGGCGGAAGTGTCGGATGTGGCCAATGCCGTTTATGAAGGCGCTGATGCGGTGATGCTGTCCGCGGAATCCGCGGCTGGTGATTTTCCGCTGGAAGCCGTCACCACCATGGATTCAATCGCCAATGCCATTGAGAAGGACAAGGGCTACCTGCACACGATTGCCGGACAAAAGCCCGATCCCGAACCCACCGGAGCAGACGCCATTTCCTTTGCGGCGGCTGAAATTGCCGAGACACTCGATTTGGCGGCCATTGTCTGCTTTACCGCATCGGGTTCGACCGGGTTGCGTGCAGCACGTGTGCGACCTGCCAAGCCAATTGTGACTTTGTCGCCTGTCCCACAAACCGCCCGGCGAATGGCCATGACCTGGGGCACACGCTGTATTATTACGCCTGATGCCAAGGACCTTGATGATATGGTCGACAAGGCCTGTCGTATTGCCTGCCGCGAAGGTGTTGCCAAGCCCGGAGACCGCATAATCATTACAGCAGGCGTACCATTGCGTACACCAGGCTCAACAAATATGTTGCGCATTGCCTATATTGACAGTGACGGACAAGGCAGCGTTCACCAAACCGGCTCCTAAAGCATATTCAGACAAGGCGCAGCTATTTGCTCACACGTTGAATTGCATCCACCACAATATCATTAGCAACATATTCCGGCTTGTGGCCTACACCCTGAAGAATAATCAGCTCTGACCCTTTGATATCTCGTTCCAGACCAAGAGAATGGATCGACGGTGAGACGATGTCATCCTTGTCGCCGGTTACGATAATCGTTGGAGCGTTGATTTCCTTGTAGCGGGGAGAAAATTCCTGAACGAATTCATTGAGCCCTGCCACATCGCGAGCATTGGCCCGGAAAATCCATGGCCGCAACATCAGTGCTATTCGCGTATTTTCAACATATTCTTGCGGCATGTGCTGCGGGGCGAAAACCGACTCTGCACCGCTGGACAATCTCAGCATTCCAATCGGCAGAACCATGGTTTCAGAAAACAAATTGCCGATGACTGGCATTGCGGCAAGATGATAGTACCAGGTGACCCCGGTCGGCCACGGGTGGGTTGCCGGGGACAACAGAACCAAGCCTTTGGTTTGTTCAGGGTAGAGTACGGCGAAAGCCGCAGCTGATGCGGCACCAAGCGAATGCCCAACCACCACGACGCGATTTACCCCCAGCTGATCAAGCAGAAACTTATAGCGCTGCGCCTGTTGTGCGGGGGTTTCCGCACCTGCCCGGTCTGAATAGCCATGGCCAGGCCTGTCCACAAAGATCAAGCGGGCCTGATCTTTCATGACGGAGGCGAAGGCGGCCATTTGATCATTGAGATTACCACTGGCACCGTGAATGAAGAGTATTGTGGTGGAATCAACGGCACCATTAGAGGAAACTTCAACAAAATGAGTTCTCTCCCCTTCTGGCCCGACAAATGTTCCGTTGGGAGGATATCGAGCCTCCAGCACCGATACCTCATAACTGGTCCACGCAAAGGCCCCTGCCAGCAGGATTAGAATCAAGGCTAGCATTATGAAAAAAATCTTCACCATCCACCTTTGACGAGTTTGGTCGTTTTAAATTCCATACTAATCAGGATCATAGGTATCCGGTCCAACCATTTCCGGGCGCGGTAAATTCTGGCAGTCTTGTAAAACGGGGTCAATCTGCGGAAATCATCGTAATGGTTTCAAATGCCGCTTCCAGCGAGCTCTTCTTCCAGTCTCACGACAGAATCCTGAGCACTTTTCATGGCCGGATAGATGGATAAGGTCCGGTACCACGTTTCCAGAGCCTCTTCCTTTTTGTTCAGCTGTTCAAAAATTGAGGCCAGCCCGGCCAATGCGCCATAGTGGCGTGGTTCCAGAGCAAGGGTGCGCTCAATATCTGCAATGGATTTGCCGTAATTTTCCATCATGAAATGCAAAGTGGCCCGCTGGTTGAAGCCTTCTGCATATCCTGGACGCAGCGCGACAACCTGATCAAGCAGGTCAAGAGCCACGCCATAGCGCTGATTGCCACTGGCCTCACGCGCCCATCGGGTCAACAAATCTACAGAGCGGCTGTCCGATGTCTGCCAGGTCTCCCAAATGCGTGATGAAATGCGGTCGGCCAACTTTGCGTCCCGCGTTCGACCCAGTTGCACAAAAAGACCGTCCAAATCCTTCGCCAGTTCAAAAGGTGGCTTGACCTTGGCAACAGTTTTGGTTGTCTCGTTTTCTTGCGCCGATTCAGGTAAAGGAACTTCAACCGATTGCGCAAAAGCGTTTGGCGCAAAGCCGCCGACAAGGCCACAAGCGAGAATCAGGATGCGGGCACAACTAAACATGCCAACAGCCTAGCCAATGGCACAGAATCGTCAAATGCAAAATTGTGTGATAGCGGCGCCCAAACGCCGCACCTGCAGTCTTGACTGATTAGCCCTGACGCGCCTTGAAGCGCGGATTCACCTTATTGATGATATAAACGCGTCCTTTGCGTCGTACCAGACGGTTTGCACGGTGGCGGCCCTTCAGGGACTTGAGCGAATTCTTGATCTTCATCGGTTCATTCCATCACTGTCGAACCAGGAGTATCACTGGCCCACAAAAAACAGCGCGCCGCAAGCGGCACGCGCAAAATCTGAGGCTGGTTTAAGGCCAATAGCGCAGATGTCAAGGCTTGGCAGCTTTCATTGCCCGCAAATTCTTGCAATTCTGCCCTCTGTTCTTGCACCACCATCCCACCTGACAGCACCAGATGTTCTAACTACGCCGTCTTGTGTCGCCCAGTGTCGCAAGCATATTTTTCCATGGCATTATTCCATCAGGTGCGGAATAACAGAATTCAGGCGGGAATCCGATCCGCTGCTTTGGGATTCATTCTATGAGAAACTTCAACGCGCTAAATCTTGCCCGCGAGGCATTGCGAGGCCAAAAGGGTTGGGGCCAGCAATGGCGCAGCCCGGAGCCAAAGAAATCCTACGATGTGATCATTGTCGGCGCTGGCGGCCACGGTCTTGGTACGGCATATTATCTTGCCAAGGAACATGGCATAACCAATGTAGCGGTGCTTGAAAAAGGCTGGCTAGGCGGCGGCAATACCGGTCGAAACACTACTATTATCCGCTCCAACTATCTCTATGACGAATCTGCCGGGCTTTACAATCACGCAGTCAATCTGTGGGAAACACTGAGTCAGGAACTCAACTACAACGTCATGTTTTCGCAGCGTGGCGTTATGATGCTGGCCCACAATGTGCACGATGTACAATCTGCCCAGCGCCATATTCATGCCAATCGCCTCAACGGTGTTGACAATGAATGGCTGACACCTCAACAGGCCAAGGCTTACTGCCCACCGCTGAATATTTCAAAAGATTCACGATACCCGGTCATGGGTGCAGCCCTGCAACGCCGCGGTGGGGTGGCCCGCCATGATGCTGTGGCCTGGGGTTACGCGCGACAGGCCAGCGCCATGGGCGTGGACATCATCCAGAATTGCGAAGTCACCGGAATCACCAGAGCACCCGATGGCGAAGTCACAGGGGTTGCGACCACCAAGGGGCCAATCAGTGCCAAACAGGTGGGTATTGTTGCAGCCGGACATACATCCTTGCTGATGGAAATGGCCGGAGTTCAAATGCCACTGGAAAGCTATCCGCTGCAGGCACTTGTGTCAGAACCGGTCAAGCCCGTATTTCCCTGTGTGGTCATGTCCAATGCGGTGCACGCGTATATATCCCAGTCGGACAAGGGCGAGTTGGTGATCGGAGCTGGTACCGATTCCTACCTGTCCTACTCACAGACCGGATCGATGCATATATTGCAGCACACTCTGGACGCCATCATCGAACTCTATCCAATGTTCAATCGTATGAAGATGCTGCGCACCTGGGGTGGCATAGTTGATGTGACACCGGACCGTTCTCCCATCCTGAGCAAGACCCCCGTCAAGGGGCTGTATGTAAATTGCGGATGGGGAACCGGTGGTTTCAAGGCCACACCGGGATCGGCTCATGTCTTTGCACACACGATTGCCCGGGATGAACCCCATCCCATCAATGCTGGCTTCACTCTGGACAGGTTCAGGAATGGCCGTCTGATTGATGAAGCGGCAGCCGCCGCCGTGGCGCACTAGGGAGACCGAAAATGCTTTTAATTCATTGCCCCTACTGCAAGGCTGATCGCCCGGAACTCGAATTCTCCAATGCCGGTGAGTCGCATATTGTGCGTCCAAAAGACATGTCCAACATGACGGATGCCGAATTTGAAAAAATGTTTTTCATCCGCGAGAACCCCAAAGGTGTGAGTCTGGAACGCTGGCGTCACATCCATGGATGTGGACGTTTCTTCAATGCTCTGCGGCACACAGTTTCCGACAAGTTTCTCAAGGTCTACAAATCTGGGGAACCGCGCCCCAGCGAAGCAGAAATTGAGGAGTTGATGAAATGATCGCGTCTGCTCACCAACCGTTTCGGGTGGCTGGCCGTGGCTCGCGTATCGGTACAAAAACCGTGCGCTTTACATTCGATAGCACTACCTATGAAGGGCTGGAGGGCGATACGCTGGCCTCTGCCCTGTTGGCCAATGGCGTTCACCTCATGGGTCGGTCCTTCAAATATCACCGGGCACGTGGCGTTATCGCAGCTGGTGCAGAAGAACCCAATGCGCTCATGCAGATCAGCCGCGACGCGTCACGCACGACCCCCAATGTGCGGGCAAGCGTTCAGGAAATCTTTGACGGCATGAAGGCCGAAAGCCAAAACCGTTTTCCAACGCTCCATTTCGATGTTGGCGCAGTCAACAATGCGCTGTCGCCGCTGTTTTCGGCAGGGTTCTATTACAAGACATTCAAATGGCCAGCTGCCGCCTGGGACACAGTTTTTGAACCCTTCATTCGCAGGGCGGCCGGTCTTGGAAAGTCGCCAACGGAAGCAGACCCCGACCGCTATTCCAACCGGTTTGCCCATTGCGACGTGCTGATCATAGGCGGTGGCCCGGCTGGACTCACAGCAGCATTGGCAGCCGCTAAAAAGAAAAAACAAGTCATTTTGTGCGATGAAAATCCTCACCCCGGTGGTTGGCTGCTTTCTGATACGGATATTCAAATTGATGGTCAGTCCGGCGCGCAATGGGTGGTTGACCGGGTTGCCGAATTGGCCCAAATGGGCAATGTTCAGGTGCTGACCCGGACAACTGGTATTGGCTATTTCCAGCAGAACATGGTTGTTCTCAATGAACGGGTAACCGATCACCTGTCACGCCCGGACCCAGACTTGCCGCGCGAACGCATGTGGCAGGTGCGGGCCAAAAATGTGATTATTGCACAGGGCGCGATTGAGCGTCACATGGTGTTTGCAGATAATGACAGACCGGGCATCATGCTGGCTGGTGCGGCTCAGACCTATTTGAACAAATATGGTGTTGCGGTGGGCAATCAGGTGGCCGTTTATACAGCCTGCGATTCTGCCTATGCCGCTGCTTTTGACCTGACAGAGGCCGGCGCGGACATTCCCGTTATTTTAGACCACCGCACAGATATTGCCGACGACCTACTCGCCCAGGCGCGGGAACTTGGTATCAAGGTTGTAACTGGTGCCGTGGTTGAAAAGACGAGTGGGCGTTTACGGATCAACAGTATCACCTATGCCAAGCAAAATGGAAATGATCGAGCATCTGTTGACGTTGACGCCCTGATCACCAGCGCCGGCTGGACCCCTTCCCTGCATCTTTACTCACAATCGCGCGGCAAGCCCCAATGGAACGAAGATAGCCAACGATTTTTGCCAGGCGAAAGCCCGCAAGATTGCCTCAGTATAGGCGGGTGCAATGGAACAGACGATCTTAAGGACCTGTTGCAGGAAGCTGCCAGGAGTGTCGGAGGTCGAGCTGCCAAACATAAAGTGGAGCACGATGTATCCACTGCTGATGGCATGATCGGCGCGGCAGGAAAAACCGCAGACAAGGGCATGGGATTTGTCGATTTCCAAAACGATGTGACAGCAAAGGACATTGCTCTTGCTGTGCGTGAAGGCATGCACTCGATTGAACATGTAAAGCGCTACACGACCAACGGAATGGCCACTGATCAGGGCAAACTATCCAACATGCACGGACTGGCCATTGCTGCTTCGCTGCTGGACCGGCCAATCCCTCAAGTCGGCCTGACCACATTTCGGGCACCTTATACGCCAACCACATTCGGCTCCTTTGTTGGCCATTCACGCGGTAAGCTTTTTGATGTCACTCGCACCACGCCCGTTCATGAATGGGCAGAAGATCACGGGGCGGAGTTTGAACCCGTAGGCCAGTGGCAAAGGGCATGGTACTTCCCGCGTTCTGGCGAAACCATGCATGAAGCCGTAGATCGTGAATGCCGGACCACCCGTAACATTGCCGGTGTGTTTGATGCTTCTACATTGGGAAAAATTGAAGTTACCGGCCCCGATGCTGCAGCATTCATGAACATCATGTACACTAACGGCTGGGATAAGTTACAGCCCGGACGGGCCAAATATGGCATTATGTGCCGCGAAGACGGTTTCATCTATGATGACGGGGTTGTTGGCAAACTCTCCCCCACCCGTTTCCATGTGACCACTACCACCGGCGGAGCACCGCGTGTGTTGAATCATATGGAAGACTACCTGCAGACGGAATTTCCAGAGATGCGGGTCTGGCTGACCTCCACCAGCGAGCAATGGGCAACAATCGCAGTTCAGGGACCGAAGGCGCGCGACATCATCGCCCCATTGGTTAGCGGTGCAGATATTTCAAACGAGAAGTTCCCACATATGAGTGTGGCCGAATGTTCAGTATGTGGTGTGCCTGCCAGACTGTTTCGCATTTCGTTCACTGGTGAACTGGGTTTTGAGATCAATGTGCCGGCCGATCATGGGCGCTCTGTTTGGGAAGCGGTTTGGGCTCAGGCGGAGCCGATGGGCGCCTGTGCCTATGGAACGGAAGCCATGCATGTGATGCGGGCCGAGAAGGGCTTTATCATTGTCGGTCAGGACACCGACGGTACGGTTACTCCGCATGATGCAGGCCTGTCCTGGGCCGTGGCACGGTCAAAACCGGATTTCGTCGGGAAACGTGGCCTTGAGCGGCCAGACCTCGCAGCAGAAGGGCGAAGGCAATTGGTTGGGCTGGCAACGAAAGACCCTGACAAAGTTCTGCCAGAGGGCGCGCAGATCGTTGCTGATCCAAATCAGCCCATTCCGATGAAAATGATTGGCTTTGTCACCTCCTCCTACTGGTCCGGAACACTGTCCAAATCCATAGCCCTGGCGCTGGTAGAAGATGGCCGGAAGTTGAGCGGCGAAACGCTTTTCGTTCCGCTGGAGGATGAGGTGGTTGAGGTCGAAGTCACAGGCACCATATTCCACGACCCAAAAGGGGAGCGTCTACATGGCTAAGCAAGTCACAGCGGTTCGAACTCCACCACTGGCTGGTCGACACTTCGCAAATGGTCATGTCAGTCTTGAGCCGGCGAAACCTGCTGCGAGGATCAGCTTGCGCGCAACAGGCAGGGGGGCAACGACCTATTCCAAGATTCTGGGAATGGACTTGCCTTCAGAGCCGTCGCAAGTAAGCGCCAAGGGAGGTCGTATGGCCGTCTGGCTTGGTCCTGATGAATGGTTGATCATCGATGAAAAGCAAGTCGTATCTGGATTGATGCCCAAACGTGGCAGCAAGGAGATCAGTGCGGTTGACATCTCTCATCGCAACACTGCCATTGTAGTGTCGGGAGATGCGGCCACCAATTTGCTCAATGAAGCCTGTCCGCGCGATTTGTCGTTAGACTCTTTTCCGGTTGGCACCGGGTCACGCACAATATTGGGAAAGGCAGAAATCATATTGCTGCGCACCGGCAGGACAGATTTTCGAATCGAATGCTGGCGCTCCTTTTCTGACTATGTCTGGGACCTGCTCAGCGAAGCGGCAAAGGATGCCCATCTGTAGATTTTGTGTTCACAGATTGTTGCAACTGGTGATAGACGACCAAGGCTTCATCACTTATTGATGCTATTTGATGAACGCCGCCCGCTTCAAGCAGGATGTCCCTCCATGCCGACCAAGCCGCCTCAATCCAATCTGATAAAAAAAAGAGCAGTATTCTTTGTCGGCGGGTTCGATCCAAAATCGGCGCAAGCTTTCTACGAACGAGCAGACCGGGAAAATGAACGGTTCGCCAGGCTTTGGGATGTCGTAGTGACCCGTGATGATGCGGTATCAATCGGACCGGATATCACGCGTGCCACATTCCACTGCCGCAGCCGTGACGAATCACAAGACTGGGAGACTCAAACGGATTTCCATTTCGTCTCACTGGATGACATTGTTTTGTCCGATTTCAATGAACCCGAACGCACCAGATTTCAGCGATATTTGAGAACCTTCTCCAATTTCGTGATGACCGGCACGGCCTTTAAATTTTTTTGGCACAGTTGGAGATTTGCCCTTTATTTCTTCTATCCCGCCCTTGCGCTCATTCTGTGCACATTTTTTAGCTATTGGGTGAGTTCAAGCCTGTTGGGCTTTGGATGGTATCTTTCGGGGATTGTGGCGCTTGTCGCAGGTACTGCGCTATTTGTATTCCTCTACAATTGGTTGCTCAAGCGGTACAGTGTTTCGCATTTGATGGATCTGTGGAGTTTTTCGAAAGAATATCTCTACCGATCGCGCAATGATATTGAGGAAAAGCTCGATCGCGTCGCCGATCAAATCTTCGGTGCAGCTAATTCCGGCGAATATGATGAGATATTGACCATTGGACACAGCACAGGCGGCGCCCTGATGCTGGATGCAACATCACGGGTGTTGGATCGGCATCCTGAGTATAAATCCCTTGGCCACCAGGTTACCATTTTGACCCTTGGCTCAACCGCTTTGAAGGTTGGTCTTCACCCTGCGGCGAACTGGTTTAGATCGCAACTTGCAATCTTTTTCAAACAAACCGATACAGCCTGGATAGAATTCCAGTGTTTGACGGATGTCATCAACTTTTACAAAACCGACCCGGCGGAATTGATGGGGTTCAAGGACGACATGCAGCGTCCCATCGAAATATACAAGGTGCGCATCAAGAACATGGTTTCTCCTGAAGTCTACAAGCGCATCAAGCGCAATTACTTTCGCGTGCACTACCAGTTTGTCTTCGGAAATACGGTCAAGAACCTCTATGACTACCCTGCCATATGTTATGGACCGGTTCGGGTACAGGACCGGCTAAATGGTGGCGATTCAAAGACGACGCCGAATCCGTATCTCGATGATATTGCCGGCATAACGAAAGCTATACCATGAACGAGGACATTGCTGCCATAATCTGGGTTATCGGGATTGTTGCGTGGACCATTATTCGCTGGCCATATCGACGCAAGGCGCGCCGTCAGGAAACTGTAGTTGACCGGCGTAGCACCATGGAATGGATTTCACTCGGCCTGACCATTGCAGGACTTGTGGTCATTCCTGCCCTGCAAATATCGATCGGGCTGTTTGACTTTTCGAACCGGACGTTTTCACCGGCTCTCGCCTGGGCTGGCCTGATTTGCATGATCAGCTTTCTTTATCTTTTCCACCTCAGCCACAAACACCTGGCGGACAACTGGTCCGTCTCTCTTGAGATTCGCAAGGATCACCAATTGGTGAATACCGGGATTTACAGCAAGGTACGCCACCCCATGTATACTTCATTCTGGCTTTGGGGGTTGGCCCAGTTCCTGCTGATTCCCAACTGGATTGCCGGGCTAACTGGCTTGGCCAGCGTCGCGTTCCTATATTTCAGCCGCATTGAAAATGAAGAGCATATGATGCGTCAGCAATTTGGTACGGCCTATGATGATTACTGCAAGACTACAGGAAGATTGTGGCCCAATGTTTTCTAGTCACACTCCGAATGCAACGAGCCCCATGCTGGATAACAGATATCGAACACTTGTGCTGCCAAATTTACGCCGGTTGAATTGAACGCACCGGGCTGTGAACAGTGATTGGCCAATTGATTGTTGGCATGGTTGGAATTTGTTTTCCCCATTTCCTTTGGTGGTATGGCCGCTGATGACTTCCAGCGCACTAATGGCGCAATTGGAAAAGGGGCAAGGCAAGTCAGACCGCAAAACTCTCCGGTTACCGGGACGACGTTCGCCGCAACCAGCCCCGCTGTGGCACCGTTAAACATTCAAAGATCGTCCAACCACGATTTCAGCCAGGACGGTTGGGACGAACCAATCGGGCCTGGCCGGGGCTTTCGTGGACGATTGAAATATATCGACCAGTCGAAAGTCCCGTCCATCAACCGCTTCAATATTGATGAAAATCCCAAACTTCAAAGTCAGATCATCAACAATGTACTGTGTTGTATCCGTCCCACACTCAAAGGGTAGTATGGGCTTTCAGACAAATTGAACATCTGAAGAACCGGAGGCCAGACCGTGCTGCCCACTGGTTTTTGAAGAGGCCGCATCCGGTAGGTGCGCAATGTCCTGAATGAGGTGATCACGGTGTTGCGCCTGCCGGTAAGCCTCATCCCTTTCCATCAGAAAGCGGTGCGCAGCCCCTTGTGCCCACCATGGTACGGTTGGGTGAAGGTGGTGCAACGCGTGCCATGCATCTCCTGCAGGGTGAAGCAGCGCGTGATCCAGCAACCCAAGATTATTGAACGTTGTCTCGCGCACCGTATCTCCGCGTTCGTAGTCATGTTCCGAAAACTCAGCGATGCTGCGCAGGAAGGGCAAAACCAGAAACATCGAAGTCGCCCACATGAAGGAAGCAAAAATAGCGAAGACCGGAGATACCAAGACGGCCAGTATCAAAGACATCAAAAAATGCCAGATGCCGAAGTTCACGAGTTGCCGCCAACTTGATTTCACCTCGTTGTAGAACTCGCGAACATAGCTCGGCATCCAGCGCAATATCGCTACTATCAATTGTAGGTTGTTGGAGATTTCAACTCCGATCGCTCCAATCCGCTCCAGGCGAGCGCGGCACGGATCGTCGTGAGACCCATAATCACCATGATGCGTTTTGTGAAAAATCCGATATTGCGCAACATCCTGTAACATCGGCCAGGCCGCAAACAGGTTGGTTATGAGGTCATTTTTTGCCCTGCTGTTGCAGAAATTATTGTGGCTACCAAAATGCACAATATTCTCAAGCGCACGCATTTGCCGTGTCATGACTAAAACCATTGCCAGCACAACCAATGATGCCAATACCGCCGACGCCATTTGGGTAATTGCCAAGAAAGCAATACCCGATGCTAAATATATTGCACCCAAATTAATTGAAGAGTAGAAAATTCCCTTAGATGTAGATTTTTCGCAAAATTTCTTCCGAAAAAATTTTTTTTCTTCGATATTTAGATTTGACCTATACCCCTGATCATAATTTTTTTGAGTATTACTCATAATTATCCCTCGACTTTTTTCTCAAGACCCCATTGACTACACTTCAGCAGAAGCTGCACTGAAAAATCCTGAATGGTTTCATTTTATCAACTTATGCGGCTTAAGAAAAACTAAGTGATAACGGCCCGTACGCGAAATATATTTTACTGAATAAGCTTAAGGAATTTTTAACATGTTGGATTATGCTCATCTTGAAGCTCTTTTGGCTGTTGAACGTGAACGCAGCTTTGAAGGTGCAGCTAAAGCACTCGGGATAACCTCTTCAGCGATTTCTCAACGTATAAAATTGCTTGAAGATCGCATTGGCGCAGTCACTCTCATCAGGCAGACACCGGTTCGCACGACCGAGGTTGGTGCTGAACTGTGCCGTCATGCTGAAATGGTATTGATGCTCGAAGAGGAAGTGATTGACCGAAACCAAAAACTGCTTGGATCGTTTGCTGAAGGAATGCGCAAGATCAAGATTGCGGTCAATGATGACAGTCTGTCGAGCTGGTTCATGGGTGTTCTTGCAGCAAATTCGGCAAGTGAAAATCCATATCTGCTGGAAATATCAATTGCAGATCAGGATTACTCAATTGAACAGATGAAGTCTGGCTCGGCGCTGGCGGCTATATCGATCGACAAAACGCCAGTTCAGGGCTTTCAGAGCACCTACCTTGGATTGCATGTTTATCGTGCGACCGCATCTCCCAATTTCATTGCACGCTATTTCCCCGACGGGGTGACCGTGGACGCGTTGAGAAGCGCACCCGCTTTGCGCTACAGCTCCCAGGATGATTTGCAGATTCAGTGGATCAAACAGGCGCTGAACGAAGACGTTTATCCCAACAGCCACACTATCCCATCCTCGCATGGTTTCGTCTCGGCATGTGTGGAAGACGTAGCGTGGGGGATGCATCCTGCACTCATGGTGGACAAGCACATCGAAGAAGGCCGACTTGTGGAACTGATTGAAGGGGAGACATTGAACAAACCGCTATATTGGCATTGCAGCCGCGTAATTGCCGAGCCCTTTCAAAGTTTCACTCAGACAGTGGTGAACGAAGCAACCAGATTACTGGACCAGTCGGGTCGCAGCTGAATGATTACCAAGACGACCCCAGTTCAATCGCCTGCCCGGATATTGCAGATTGTTCTGCCGCTTCACCAACTATGACGGACCAGAGCCCGTCTTCCAACGTCACGTCCACCAGACTTGTCTCCCCCCGCACCAGTTTCAAGAAACGCTCATGCTGGTAGTAGCTGGACCCATGGTGATCGCCTGCCTGCAGTATGGTGTGATCAACCTCAATCTCTTCGACCCTCTCCCGCTTGCTTGCCCGGTCCGAGATCACCACTTGTGAAGCCTGTTCTTTGCCGTCTTTGGAAAATCGCGCTGGGCCTGGGACGCAGGCATCAATCCGTGCCCTTGGGCCTGTCACGGAAACGACTTCCTGCCATTTCGATCCCTCCGCAAACATGCACAAATCGAGCATGCCGCGCGTTCCATTTGCAAAATCAATCACCACAAAGGCGTTGTCGATGATGTCCGGTGTCCGGCCGTCATATTGTTCATCGCGATGATTAATGTCCGCAGCAGCTGATGCAAATACCCGGATCGGATCGCTGGCCAGAGTCAAGCGCATGAGATCCCAAAAATGGCAGCATTTTTCAACCAGTGTCCCGCCGGTACGCTTATTAAAGCGGTTCCAGTCTCCCACTTTTGGCAAAAACGGAAATCGATGTTCACGAATGGCCATCATCTGTAATGGGCCAGCCGCATTGGCCGCCACCTTACTCAATAGTCGTTGAACAGGCGGCATGTAGCGATACTCCATGGCCACCCAGACAGGCGTATCATGCGACGCACTGGCATGCACGATTTGCCTGCAATGCTCGCTCGTGGTGCAAAGCGGTTTTTCGCACAAAATAGGTTTGTTGGCGGGGATGGTGTCCAGCAGAATTGCGTGATGAAGATCATTTGGAGCAACGATCACATAGGCATCGCAAAGATCAGCCGACAACATATCCTTATAATCGTCAAACGTGGAGACTTGGCCCGACACCAATTGCGCAGACAAATCGCGCATGGATTGGTCCGGGTCGGCAAGAGCCGTCACCTGCGCCCCTTCAAGCAGGTTCAGGTTGCGAATATGCTCCTGCCCCATCATACCGGAGCCAATCAGGCCGTAGCGTATGGTCACATCAAATCTCCAAAACAGGCAACTGGAGCGCCGCAGCGACGCCCCGCAGCATTTCGCGATGGTCGCCATAGGCAAGCGCCATGTGATGTTCCAGCCCGCTATTGATCATGTCAGGCAAAACCTGGTCCACTGGCCGGTCAAAACGCAAGACCCCGGAAGTTCCGGTAAAAGCCATCGGTCGTTGCAACATTTCACCACCCGACAGGACCATTTTGGTTTCGCCCCGACCTTGGGAAAACCGCATGAGAGTGACCCGACCGGCTTTAAGAGGAAATTCGTAGAGCAGAGGCATTTTTCGGTTGGTGTGAATGGTAGCCGATGCTTCCACCCCCTCATCTCTCATCGATATCGGGGCCTGTCCGCAATGCCAGACCACACCGGTATTGTCGTCGCAGTCCATGTCGACGAGGTCGGTCAGGAACACCGCTGATTGGGAAACTTCCTGCAGAATTAATTGTGTCAACGCCCCATAGACATCGGCCTCACAGGCGCAAGGAATCTTGTTTTCCCCCAACATGGAGACCGGACCACATACCGCCCCCCCATATTCAGTAAATGTTTCGGGCCAACACCGAAGCGCAAAGGCCTGATAATTTCCCGCTTCGCGGATACCATCAAGGGCCACTTTCAAACGCAGGGACTTGTCCAACTCCCCCTGATCCACCTCATCGAGGTCCGGCAGTACGGCTGACGCCTGACTGCGCACCGAAACCACCAGTTCATCCGGAGCCTGAGCGGCCTGTGTAAACAGCGTCTCCAGTTCCAACGCTTCAACGCTGACGCCCGTCAGCTTTTCCAGCTTGAACGCATCATACGCACAAGTATCAAAGCCTTCAGGATGGGCACCGATTCGCCCGATCCGCTTGCCCTTGAGGCCCTGCGCCACCTCAATGGCACGTTTGTCAGGCTCGTTTTCATCAAAACTGGCCAAAAGTGCATGGACGCGTTTGCTGCCATCAAGAAGGCCGTCAATGTCATTGCCCGACACCCTTTCTGGATCACAATAAAACCATGAGAATTCTTGTTCGCGCAGACCAAGGGCATGACTGGCCAGATTCAATCCACAAAACGAGTTTAGGCGCAGCCTCCCGCCGATCCTTGGTTCGGGTATCGCCCAAATCGCCAACGGTGCTTCAATAGCCAGCGCTGCGGCGACGATTAGAGAGGCGTCGGTGAAGGAAACCTGCAGCACCAGCAAGCGGTCAATATCGCCCTGTTGCAATTCGGCAATGGCGGCCTCACCGTCCTCACTCCCCATGAGCAAGGACCGCGGGCCAACGACCTGCCGCCCATCCCCTTCCAGCACAGATAACATGGCTGCCAGTTTCGCTTCAGCAAGCTCAACATCAAAGGTCGGGCGCGCGAATGGGAGAACCCCTATTTTCAACATGGTCTGTTACATCCCTTCATAGCCGTGCCGGAAACTGGCATTGGCAGGGGAAAATTTCGCGCCACCTTCACCGTAATAAGGGTGGTTGCGCCAGTCCGCCGCCGAAGCATCAGCAAGGGCCGAAATATCAGCCATATAGTTGCTGGCTTCACCCCGCAGGTCATTTTCAATTGTTGCCCAGTCAGGATAGTGGTTGAAAGCGTCAAGCCAGATTGCACGACCGGCCAGAAACCCGGATGCACCTGCCTTGAAAGCGTGAGCTAGAACATTTCTGAATTCAGCCTTGCCTGCACCAGCAGACAACATCACCCATGGTCGACCGGCCAACCGTCCCATTTCATCAAAAACGGCCTGAACCTCAGCCGACCCATCAGCATCAGCGGCATTGACCGGACTTTCCAGTTTGAAAACATCAATGCCATAATCCGGCTTGGCAAACTCCTCTACGGAGCGAAGGACATCATCTGCCTTTTTGCCCTTCATCTCGATATAGTCCGTGGTCTGGTGGGCATCAAAAGCCAACGGATAGACCAGCAGTTCAAACAAAAACGGGATGTCATATTTGGCGCATTCTTCACCCAGACGACGGGTATACTCCTGCTGCGCCTTGCAAACCGCGAGGTCGGCATCAGGGCGATACCAGGCAAGCACTTTGACCGCGTCTCCCCCCATGCGTTTGATCTTGGCCACGGACCAGTCGTCGATATTTGAAGACAGGCGCCCGCCGTCCGTTTCCTCAAAAAGCGAGTCTTCAAGTGTCACGATCAGTCCCTTGGTCGGTGAGAACTGATCAAGGGCCTCTGGAATAGCGTAATGGGGATCAAGTAGCATCGCTGTGCTTTGGTCCTGCAGCGTCTCAACCAGCATGCGCTTGAAACGCGCCACTTCTTCCCATGGTGCGTTCTTCACACCCCGATGCTTGGCAATCGGGTTCTTGATTGGCGGCCTTTGATCCACCGCGGTCATCTTGAATATGCCATTGTCGTCGGCCATGCGACGCATGCCCCATAATTTACCTGGTGTCAGTTGCATGCGATTAACTCCCGCATAATTTGGCAATACCCTAGTCGACCGGCAGGCCACTGGGCACTGATATTGGTTTGCCGAGACGCCCCTTAACGGATTCCGTGCCGGTCAGTGATTTGAGAAAAGAAACGAGATCGTTGATCTCGGTGTCGTTCAGATCAATTGGCTCAATGTCGACCCTGGACCTCAGCCTTGCACGCTCGCGTTTGTCCTGCATCGATACGAAATCGATGGAGGCCAGCCAAGGTGCGCTGGGCAAGCGTGCCTGCTCGGGCTGCCATGCAAGCAGGCTTTCAACGGGCGACAAATGATGGCGAATAATACCCTCAAGTGTCGGATAGGCGCCGTTGTGGCCATAAGGGCCAGTTAGTTCCACATTGCGCAAAGCCGGAGTGCGGAACCGGTAGGCATCTTCCAGCCGATCACTTTCGCCCATGCGGCCAACGTCGCGCACATAGGGGTCAAACGGCCTTGTCCGACCGGGGCCAAAATGGGGCAATGCAAGTGCATGGAATTTCTGATCGGTCAGGAGTTTGCCGGAATGACAGGAGGCGCAGTTGGCTTTGCCAAAAAACAGATCCATTCCCCGCCGTTCCTGCTCCTTCATTGCCCGTTTACTACCAGCAAGAAATTGGTCAAACGGGCTGTCATGAGACCGCCACTCATGATTGATGAATTGAGCAATGGCGTTCGCAATGTGGACGATCCGCACATCAAGCGGCTGGCTGACATCGCCAAATGCGGCAACAAATAGCGATCCATATTCAGGTATGACACGTACCCGTTTGGCAAGGATTGGCCAAACATTGTCAATACGATCATGGGCCGCTCCCGCAACCTGATTTTCCTTCGGATTCCCGGCCATTTCAAACTGGGAGGTGAGCGGGAATAATGCCTGTACGGCAAGAATTGAATCCAGCCCGTCCGGAAGCCATTCTTCGGCTGGTGAGTCAAATCCGTTGTCATAGACATCTGAAAAACTCAACCGCCCGTCATGGAACATGATGTTGATGTCATGGGCACCAAGATTCCATAAAGCCTGTGAATTGCGGGGGATGCGCTTCTTGATTCTGTCGCCCCCCATCCCGGCAACCCGATTGGGGCCAACACCATGCCCCCCTTCCCCGATTCCCAGGGACAGTCCGTCGCTGGTCCCGTGGTCATGGCTGTGGCAGGTGCCGCAGGAAATGTTGCGATTGCCTGACAAAATAGGATCATAAAACAGCAACTGCCCAAGTCTGGCTTTCTTCATATCAACAGGTCGAAAGTCTACTGGCCCAAGGGCAACACCATGATCTGACCTCTGTGCAGACACCTGAGATTGTATCGGCATTTGTGTTGCGTGACCGGCTTGGGGTGCGATAATCAGAGCCAGCAACGCGACAGTAATCGTTAGGAAACCATGCACATGCGACTGATTTTGGCGATGATGGTGTTTATATATGCATCTATTGCGCAGGCCGAGATAGAGACGGCGCGCGATTTGATGGAACAGAACAAATTTGGCGAAGCCATGCAGGAGCTTCTGCCCGCTGCGCGGTCTGGAAATGCCGATGCCGAGGAACTTATTGGTGTCATGTATGCCATGGGTCTTGGCGTTGAACGCGATGATGTTCGAGCCTTCGACTGGTATTTGCGGGCGTCGATGAAGGGGCACCCCGGAGCGCAATCGGGTGTTGGCTGGTACTATGAAGTGGGGCGCGGAATGCCGAGCCCTGACCTGGTGCGGGCGTACACCTGGTACGTACTTTCCGCCATTGGTGGTGACCCCGACGCTGCAATTTCGCAGGAAGAAGTCGTGCGAAAGATGACGTCGGAACAAATTGAAAAAGCCCATATCCTGATCGATGACTACAAGGCGTGGCTCTACCCATTCAGGTGAGCGTCAGCGGCTACAGTTTTTGAGTAAATGTTGCCCGGTGGGGCAGAATGGCAGGGCCACCACGCAAGCGGTGGCCCTTAAACCTTGTTTGTTATTCAATATCCTTGGCAGCACCGGCATTGATATCAGCCTCGGCAGCGGCAACCGCAGCTGTCAGCGCATCGAATGCATCAGGACCACCCTTAACATTCGATTTAAACCAGTAGTAAACAGGTGCTGCGGCT
>JBPCWM010000229.1:0-13314 GCA_051009515.1 Rhizobiaceae bacterium
AACCTCTGTGAATTTCTCAATTATGCCAGCCTGCCCCGCAAGCACCAGGTCAACGGCTTCTATGTAGCTGTCCCGGGCCGTTTGCGATTCAGTTGTAATTTGATTGTCGAATCTATCGTTTGCCAAGTCTATTTCCCCTGTGCCCAACTAGCGATTTCAAGCCATGATCAGAGCCTATCAACCGCTCTAGGGTTTGGCAAAGACAGGCTCCGGCTTTTTCACGCAACTCGCTGCACTCAGCGATGTATTGTCCACTTTCCCGGTGTGGTGTAGCAGTCGGTTCAATATTTGAATCACTGATGAAGCAAGTCCCATGTCTGAAAACGCACCGACCCACGCTTTACTCCTGCCGCAGGTTGATCAGGCTATCTTTAAACTCAGGCCGGATTTTCAGCTGGTCAGTATCAATGTTTCCCACTTTCAGTGGAGTGATACGGTGCCGGTCTCCATTTCCGCATTTGTTAAAAACGCAGAAGAGCAGGTTGGGCTACCTGACCCTGAACGAGATGCTCATCTGATGGATTGGCGCGAGGCGTATCGGGCCTTTGGTGCCAAGCCCAAACGTACATTGAGTTCGGCGGAAGCTCTTGTAAAGCGCGCCAGCCGTGACGGAGCCCTGCCCAAGATCAACACTCTTGTCGATATCTACAACGCTGTAAGCATTTTGCATGGTCTGCCGGTTGGCGGAGAAGACCGTGCCCGCTATGCAGGCCATCCACGGCTGATACGGGCCGATGGTACAGAAGGATTTGAGACCACCAAGGCTGGTGAGCCACATGTTGAACACCCGCAAGTGGGTGAAGTGATCTGGCGCGATGAGATTGGTGTGACGTGTCGGCGCTGGAACTGGCGGCAGGGTGCGCGCACTCGCATCGAGCAGGGAGCGAGCGAACTTTGGTTTGTGCTGGAAGCGCTTGCAAGCCTTCCCGATAAACGCCTGACTGAAGCGACCCAACAAATGGTTGACCTGATCCAATCACTTTCTCCGGCAGCGGTTGTTGAAACTTTAGTCATTGAACAGACCTCTCCCGCCGTGCCTGATTGAGGTCACCTGTACTTCAGAGGTTTTTAACCTGTGGTTTTGGATTCGATGACCTGCCCAAGAAGAATCTCTACAGTCCGAGTACCGATTTCACTGAGCCTTCAGGGCTGAACGACCAATCGACCGGATTGTTCTCCAAAAGATAGACAATGGAATTTCGCACATCGAATCCGATCTTGTCGAGACGCCTTCGCAAATCCTTGAACAGGTCTTCTTTTTGAGCATCAGTGCGGCCGCCAAGGAGTGCGATCTCTATCACAATCGTCGAACTTGGATCCCGTTCACCCAAATATGTCGGATGAAGCAGCATATCTTCAGGATTGTATCTGACAACCAGACAGAAATGATCTTCGGGGTTCACACCACATGTTTCAACCAGGCTGCCGTGAAGTTCCTCGTTGATCGCAGTGCAGATATCAGCGGATAGGTTTTCAGGGACGTGTAACTTGTTGAATGGTAAACCTATTTTCTCCTGTGTTCACTTCCCAAAATGGCAAGTCTATCAAAGTCAAAATAGCCCTCGCCACTTTGGCTGACAATCCAGAGCAATCAAATTATTTGCCGCAAGCGACATGTTTGCACACCCAAATGGCTCCCGTGTCTTTCAGGCGTGCGATCAGGCTGGTTAGGCCTTGGTATGTTTATGAGACACGTGCGTGGCGGGGAATGTCGTCAGCCCCTGGTGTTAAGTTTCCAATGGCCTTAGGAATTGCCGATCATATCGCCTTATGCAGTTCATATTTGCGGCAAATCGGAAAGCCTCTTGGCATTCCGGATCGCTTTTGCTGGCGATGCGGTAATCTTCGTAAGCTGAAAGTGAGGGAAATGAGAATAACGTGACGGCGAGATCGTTGGCACTTTCATGAGGCAAGAAATACCCGTGGTGATTTCCGCCATGTTTTTCCACGAGTGGAATCCACATACGGGCATATTTTTCAAATTCGTTGATTTTGTCTGGATTCAACTCGTATCTGACGTAACAGGTGATCATGTCTTTTAACCATTCTTTTTTGGAGGCGGGCTGAGGTGGATGCCAAAAGCACAGCTCCAAGCGCCTCATTGTTGGTCTTTGTATTGTGCGGTGTCTCAAAACATTATTCTGTGTCTCAAAATTTTCAACACCAAATTGGGGCCACCTTCATGCCGAGATGACTTGTTCTGACCACATGTCAGCGTTCTGCGCTCCTTGGATCTGGCCAATGACGAAATAAACATGTTGTGGCACCGCAGACTGGTTGACTGCGATCTTGAATAGCAACTCAGGCCAGCAGATTTTTGATTTCTTTTGTCAGGGTGCGAATTTCCTGCGCGGCGACACTTTTGGGGCGCGTTTCGGTGACGCCAAGTCCAATGGCGGCTGTTTCTGCATAGAGCACGCGATTTCCAAGCTCACTGCGCAGACATTTGCCATCGGTTTCAGACAGTATTTGTCTGATTTCGGCACTGATATTTGCCCGTGGTGGAACCCTGTTCATCACAAATGCTGCGAGTTTTTTCTCTCCCGTTGCCAACTCGAGAGTAGGCTCTGTGGCCCAGACATCCAAAGGTGAGGGGGTGACCGGGATGATGATCAAATCAGCCGCTTCGATTGCAGGTCGACCATCGACCCCCATCTTGGGGGGCGTATCGATGATAACATAGTCATGGGTCTTGGCCAGTTCGCGAGCCTCATAGCGAGCCCCCCAGGCACTGGCCGTGCGAAACCCCATATCCGGTTCGGTGTCACCAAATCTCTCCCGTCTGGCCATGAACCACTGACCCAGACTGCCCTGCGGATCTGTATCAAGTAATGCGACCTTCGATCTGCCAGCCAGCAAGGCAACAGCAAGATTCAGCGATATGGTGGTCTTGCCTGATCCACCCTTTTGCTGTGCCACGGTAATGACTTGTCCAGTCATGTAGAATTCTCCTGGATGTTGCCCCAACATATGGGCTGCAACGCGGTTTTTCCATCCGCACAGTGCGATTGTCTGTGGGTGGATGATCTAAAAATGAGACTTTATGATATGCCCACCCACTCTCCGGCATAAGGTTCCATTGCCAAGTGTTGCAAGCTTCCACTGGGTCTCGCGCACCACGGTGGGCGGGACGAACGCATCACTCCAGGGAGGAAAATATGCATAAATATTTGCTCGCGACTGTGTCGCTAGCTGCCATGATCAGCGCAAGTGCTGCACAGGCGGAATCAATCAAAGTTGGTGTGCTTGCCACATTGGAAGGCACCTACACCGTGCTAGGTGAGGACGGCATTCGCGGAGTACGAACAGCGCTTGGACTGGCAGGCAACAAGGCGGGTGGTAAGGACCTTGAGATTATTATCCAGTCAACAGATGCCAGCCCGGACAGCGCGGTTCGTGGAGCTCGCAAACTGGTTGAACAGGACAAGGTGGATTTCGTGATTGGCCCGCTTTCTGGATCCGAAGGCATTGCACTGCGCGACTATGCAAAAACACAACCACAGACCACGATCATCAATGGTAGTTCCGGTGCACAGGAAACGACATTCGTCGATCCTGCTGAAAACTTCTTCCGCTTCAATACGGATGGCGCACAATGGGGTGTTGGACTTGGTGACTATGTATATGGGACAAAGGGATGGAAAACGGTGGCGTCCGTTGCCGAAGACTACTCTTTTGCATATACAAACTTCCTCGGTTTTGCCCACGGCTTCTGCCGAGCAGGTGGTAAAATTGTCGAGCGTCAGTGGGTACCACTGGGCACCAAGGATTTCGGATCAATCATTGCGGCACTGCCCGATGATGTGGACGCGATTTATCTCGGGCTTGGCGGCGGTGATGCTGTCAACTTCCTTAATCAGTACCAACAGGCTGGCGGAGACGCGAATTTGATTGGTGGTTCCATCATGGTGGATGGTACGGTTTTGTCTTCAAAGGGTGAAGCCAAGAAGGCTCTGATTGGGACACCGTCCTCTGGCCCACAGGCCGACACATGGGATAACCCAAAGTGGCAGGCCTATGTGAAAGCATATCAGGACGCTTTCCCACCTGAGAAGCGTTTCCCAAGTCCATCGCTTCTGTCGACCACATACTACAATGCCACCAATGCTGCATTGCAGTGCCTCGACAAGGTCAGCGGCGATCTTTCAGATGGTCACAAGGGCTTCCGTGCCTGCCTGTCCAGTCTGGAACTGGACGCGCCAAACGGCATGATCAAGCTGGACAAAAATCGTCAGGCCGTTGGCTCCAACTTCGTTATCGAAGTGTTTGAACAGGCAGATGGAAATCTTGCGACCAAGATGGTCAGCAAAGTTGACAATGTGACACAGACCCTGGGTGATGATGAGGCAGCATTCCGCGCCCTTGGACTGCCTTCTCGCGATATTATTGATTGCGACTAGGCCGGGTTGAAACCGCAGGTCCGAAATCTAGTTTCGGGCCTGCGACCGGATTACCGGTCAACCTCAAACCGGACTTAGAAAATGACGCTTATCACCTACTTGACCCGTGTGCATTTTGCAGACGGAGTGCTGGAAGATGCGCTCTGGTCTGAGATGGAAGCAGGGCAAAAGAAGCGCCCGCTGATCCTCTCGGATTTGGATCATCTGGGCAGCGAAATCGGTGAACGGCTGCTTGCCGGGCTTCCGTCACGCACGCGGGGGGAAGTCTATTCCAATATTCCACACGTCCCAACAGAGTCTGATGCCCGCAAGGTTGCTGCAGTTTACAAGTCAGGCAATTGCGATGTGTTGCTTGCGTTTGGCACGGGCAGGGCCATCGATCTGGCAAAAATTGCCCGGATCGCAATTGCCCATGACGAAGACATGAGCTTGTTTTCACACAAGAATGGCGGATCCCGACGGATTGGCGAAAACTTGCCCGATTTGTTCGCAGTGCCCGGCATATTGGGGTTTGGAACAGCGGTCAGCGCCCATGCGCCTGTGATCATCAAGCCAGCCGAGCGGGGCTTGATCATGTGCAAAAAATTGATTCCCAATGTTACAATTTGCGACCCGACCCTGACATTGGGAGTGGCCGCCCGCGATAGTGCGAGTGCTGGTGCCGATGCAATTACTCAATGTGTTGAGGCATATTTGTCCAAAAGCTACAATCCGCCTGCAGAAGGCATAGCCCTGGATGGTCTGGGTCGCGCAATCGCAAATCTGCCCATAGTGCTGAAAGACGATAACGACATCCACGCCCGTCGTGAAATGATGGCAGCCGGTCTCAATGGTGCACTCGCCTTGCAAAAAGGACTTGGGGCAAGTCATGCCATCTCAAATGCTCTGGAAGCGGTCAGCAACATGGCGCTTGATCAAGGTGCCCTGAACCGGATCGCGTTGCCCAGTGTTCTTAGATTCAACGATGACGCTGTACGCCATAAACGGGGTGCTCTTCAACGTCTGTTTGACATGAAGTCGGGTGACAGCCTCGCTGATGGCATTGATCGCTATTTTGACCTTCTACCGCTGCCGACATCCCTATCTCAGCTGGGGCTGGATATTGAACATTTGCGGGCCGCAGCTACTGTCGCTTCGGATGATCTGGCGACTGATACCAATCCTCGTTCTATTGGTGCCAGCGACTACCTTTCCATCATGCGGTCGGTTCATTGAGGTCGGCATGAAACCGCTTCTAATCAACGGTGAGTGGTGCACTCCATCGCAGGCGCTGGACAACATCAACCCATCTGACACATCTAATATTATTGATACCTACGGGCAGGCCGGAGTGCCCGAAACGCGCGATGCCATTGAGGCTGCAAGAAAGGCTGCACCAAATTGGGCCGCTACAACGCCACAGCAAAGAAATGATTTGCTGGCGCGTATTGGACAGGAAATATTGTCCCGCAAAGACGAACTTGGCACTTTGCTATCGCGAGAAGAAGGGAAAACCCTCGCCGAAGGTACGGCAGAAGTGATCCGTGCGGGCCACATCTTCAGCTTTTTTGCCGGTGAAGCCTTGCGTCAGGCCGGTGATCATTTGGCATCGGTGCGTCCAGGTGTCAGCATTGACGTGTTTCGCGAACCGGTGGGCGTTGTCGGTATAATTGCACCGTGGAACTTTCCGATTGCCATTCCCGCCTGGAAAATTGCACCGGCGCTGTGTTTCGGCAACACGGTGGTTATGAAACCTGCTGAACTGGTGCCCGGCAGCGCATGGGCTCTGGCCGATATCATACATCGTGCAGGCGTGCCTGCGGGCGTGTTCAATTATGTTTATGGAAAAGGTTCTGTCGTTGGCCAAACCCTGTTGGACCATAGCGATGTGGATGCCATCACCTTTACCGGCTCTCAACAGACGGGGCAGACTGTAGCTGCCATGTGCGCCAGGCACATGCGCAAAATGCAGTTGGAGATGGGGGGCAAGAATCCGCTAGTTGTATTAGACGACGCAGATCTGGATATTGCCGTTGACTGCGCGATAAACGGGGCATTCTACTCCACGGGGCAGCGCTGCACGGCCTCCTCTCGATTGATTGTCACGCGTGAAATTCACGATCGTTTTGTTGAGGCCTGTATTGACCGGATGCGTCAGCTGACCGTTGATCATGCGTTGAATGCCGCGACAGATATTGGACCTGTGGTCGACCAGACCCAGCTGGATCAGGATATTCGATATATCGAGATCGCACGGCAGGAAGGTGGAAATCTGCGCAGTGGCGGCCAACTTGTCACAAGATCAACACCTGGATTTTTCCTCACACCCGCACTGTTCACAGACACCACCATGTCGATGACAATAAACAGGCAGGAAGTTTTTGGTCCTGTCGCTTCGGTGATCCGGGTAAACAATTATGAGGAGGCATTGGCCGTTGCGAATGACAGCGAGTTTGGCTTGTCTGCCGGGATCTGCACTCAAAGCTTGAAATATGCGTCCCACTTTCGTGAAAACGCCCGGGCTGGCATGATCATGGTCAATCTGCCAACGGCAGGTGTCGACTATCATGTCCCATTTGGCGGCACAAAAGGGTCGAGCTATGGCTCACGCGAACAAGGGAGGTATGCAGTGGAATTTTATACAAACGTCAAGACGGCATACACTTCGCCATAGGCCCGATCCAGCACGCCTTGGTGCATGAATCTCACAAGTTTCAGGGACTTGGCCAGCAGAGATTTTATACCCGATAGTATTTTTCTTGCACGTTTTGTCTTGACCGCAGTGCAGATTCGGTCGGAGTTTAGCCTGCGTCGTGTTGACACACTGCTGGTTCTGCGGTGCAGTAAACGTGTTTGGGAGGACACAAAATATGAGTGGAGCGATCTCTGTCCATCACGGAGCGTTTGGACGCGCGGCGCTTTATGAACTCGACAAGCCCATTATCACCCACGCGCATCGCGAAGCGCACCTGATCTTTTACGTCGACGGGTCGAAGGCCAATGTGCAGATCTGTGACAGCGATGTTGAGATCAACAATCACCAGGGCGCAGCTGTTAGCCCCTGGCAACCCCACAGTTTTGAGATTGGACAGGTCACTGCACCCTGCATGTGCCTTGTCTTATACATCAAGCCGATCTGGTTTCTGGAAAACAGCCAGTCGGTGGAGCATGCGTTGAGTTTTGGAGGCGCACGCATTGATATGACAAAGTCAATCACCCAGTGGGTTTTCCGCCTCACTTCCCTTCTGCTCGAGCAGGAGGGGTCGGAACTGTTTGACGGTTTTCTCTATGAGATGACCCGTCAATGCTATGAACAGTCCTGGCGCGACAAGCCAAGGGTCGGACTTATGGAAAATGCGCGGACCCGATATATGGATTTTCGGGTGCGCAGATCAATCCGCCTGATGAAGGAAAGCTTCACGGATGATGTTGAAATCGAATGGCTGGCTCGTGAATCCGGTCTGTCGCGCCCGCACTTCTTCAAACTTTTCAAAAAACAGATGGGCATTACCCCCAATCTCTACCTGAACACCTTACGCGCGGAGCAGGCCATTGACGATTTGATGATGACCAACAAGACGGTAACAGATATCGGGTATGACCTTGGATTTTCGTCACAGGCCAGTTTCACACGGTTCTTCACGTCGAATGTTGGCATTCCCCCAAGCGATTATCGCCGTGTTGCACACATAGCCTGAACGGTTTGTGCGCTTTTTTGGCGATGATACGCCAATCGAAGATACTTTCAGGTATGCCCAGTTGGGGTGAACATTCCTAATATTTCAGGGTCGGCCAAGGAGGTTGGGCGACATGCAAATATCGGGAGGTTTCGTGCTGGTAGTTGTTCGCCACACGATGGGGGCTGAATTGGCGTGTGGCCTGATCGGGTGCGCACGATGAAGGCTTATATCGAAAAACATCCATTCTGGTCGCTGGTCCTCTTCTGTGTGCTGGCCTTCCTGATCTGGATGATTTTTGCCGTCTGGCCGGATTGGCTCAAGGATCTCATCGGTCGCAAGAAAGTATTTCTCAATGCCATTTTCAACGGCGTGACCCTTGGAGGATTGTATTTTCTGGTGGCCAGCGGATTTACGTTGATTTTCGGCCTGATGCGCAATGTGAATCTGGCCCATGGATCGCTCTACCTGCTGGGTGGATATATTGGTTATTGGGTAGCGTCGACCACAGGATACTGGTTGTTGGCATTCCCGGTTGCCTTCGTCCTTGTGGGCGCTGTGGGTATCTTGCTGCAGCTTTTTGTTTTCCGTCGCATGGAGGGAGATGATCTGCGTCAAACCCTGGTGACCATCGGCATCTCCATTGTGATGGCCGATCTCATGCTTTGGGGGTTTGGGGGCGACTTTTACAATATTAATCCTCCATCCTGGTTGAGTGGTCCGGTGGAAACTTTCTTTGTCACCGGTGTCAAGCGATCTTCCGGGGATCTGATCTTCATGAAATATCCCATTGTGCGTCTGGTAATCTTCGCAGCTGCCATTGTAATCGGATTTGGCATGTGGGTGCTGCTCAACAGAACCCAGGTTGGCATGTTGATACGGGCCGGTGTGGATGATCGCGACATGTTGGCTGCAACTGGTGCACGGATTCAGCTTGTGTTCGTCGGTGTGTTTGCTTTCGGTGCAGGACTGGCCGGCATTGCAGGAGTTGTAGGGGGTACCTTTCAGACCATTGCGCCGGGCGAAGATATCCGTTTCCTGTTGGCATCACTGGTTGTGGTTATTGTAGGTGGAATGGGATCCATCACAGGGGCTGCCATTGGCGCTCTGATCATTGGCCTGGCTGAACAGCTTGGATCTGTATATTTCCCAACCTATGCCGTGGTCCTGACCTTTCTGATCATGGTTGTGGTTCTTGCCTTCCGCCCTCAAGGATTGATGGGGAAACAGCGCTAATGTCGGTTTCCCAGTCCACAGAAGACAATATGCAAGCCAGCACAGCATTTTCCGATGCGGAACAGGCCAGCAAAGACGGCCACGTTCCGCTCTTGTCGCGCGTACCCATGGGCTATTGGGTGCTGGCTGTGATTTTGCTGATCATGCCGGTGATGGCGTCAGATTTTACGCTCGATCAGATTTTCGGACGGACCTTCATCATCGGCATGATTGCACTCTCGCTGATGTTTTTGGCAGGGTACGGTGGTATGGTCTCGCTGGTGCAAATGACCATTGCCGCAGTCGCGGGCTATATGCTTGCCATATTCGGAACGAGTGCAATAACGGCGGTTTCCCTGTTCTGGCCATGGTGGATTGCCGTGCCTCTGGCGCTTATTATTGCCGTCTTGTTTGGAGTGGCCGTTGGAGCGCTGGCAGTGCGCACCGAAGGCATCTACACCATCATGATTACCCTGGCGATTTCGTCGGCCTTTTTCTATTTCGCCCGTCAGAATTACACATTGTTCAACGGGTTTTCGGGCTTTAACGGAGTCATCCCCCCTGAACTGTTTGGAGTTGATTGGCGCTCGGCAAAACCGCTTTACTATCTTACCTTGTTCTGGGCGGTGTTGGCCTATCTGGCCGTGTTGTATGTATCGCGCGCGCCGTTCGGTCTTGCCTTGCAGGGAGTTCGAGATAACCCTCGGCGCATGGCGGCACTTGGGTACAATGTCAACGCTCATCGTGTAGCCGCTTATGCATTCGCGGCGCTGATTGCGGGAATCGCAGGGATCCTGAACGTCTGGCAATATGCCCAGATTTCACCTGGCACGGCTGGCACCGGTCCGGTTATCGACATTCTTGTTGTGGCCGTGATTGGGGGAATGACCCGGCCAATTGGCCCCTTCATCGGTGCCTTTATTTATGTTGTTCTGAAGACTTTTGCGATTGATATCCTTATCTCCATGGGCCTGTCGGGTGACCGCTTTCAGCTGCTGATCGGCATCAGCTTTCTGGCGATTGTGTTTTTCTCACCGGACGGAATTTTGGGCCTTTGGGAACGCTGGAAGGAAAGTCGGAACCGCGATCCGCTCATTGATGCCAAGGGGAAGGTGGAATGAGCATGGACTTCTCCACCCTGCAATCTCCTGATGGAGCTAACCGGGCCAGCGTTGCCGACCGTCTGAGCGCCACCGGCACGGCGAATGCGTTGGAATTACGCGGCGTGTCAAAAATGTTTGGTGCATTGGCTGCGCTCTCCGACATCACAATTTCCGTTCGACCCGGAGAGCGGCGCGCTGTGCTGGGCTCCAATGGTGCAGGCAAAACGACCCTGTTCAATTGTATCACCGGCGATTTTCTGGCGACGACTGGAACGGTGCGCTTTTTTGGGGAAGATATTTCAGCCTTTCCAGCTCACGAACGTATCCGTCGTGGCTTGCGCAGGACCTATCAGATCTCCCTCCTCTTCAGCGGCTTGTCGGTTCTGGACAATATCTATCTTGCCTGCTGCGGGGTATCACGCGGTCGTTTTTCGTTTTTACGTCCAGGACGCAATGATGCCCTGATGGCGACTTCTGAAGATCTGGTCCGTGTCGTGCATTTGCAGGACATCAAGGACACGCGTGTGTCGGAGCTATCCTATGGCCAGCAGAGACAGTTGGAAATCGCAATGGCGCTGTCTGGTGCTCCGCGCTTCATCCTGTTCGACGAACCGGCTGCCGGGCTGTCACCAACTGAACGATCTGAATTGATTGAAATTCTGACCGGCCTGCCGGGTCATATGGGCTACATCATTATTGAGCATGACATGGATGTGGCCCTGCGGGTTTCTGAAAGCGTGACGATGATGCATAACGGCCGTATCTTCAAGGAAGGCAAGCCAGCGGAAATTGAAGAAGATCCTGAAGTGCAGGCCCTCTATCTCGGTGGGGGTGAATAATGTTGCAAGGTTCTTCACCAATCCTCGAAGTCAAGGACCTCAATGTCTATTATGGTCAATCCCATGCGCTGCAGGGGGTAAATTTGACCCTGGATCATGGCGTCCTGTCTGTGGTCGGTCGCAACGGCATGGGCAAGACCACACTCTGCAAGGCTATCATGGGTCTGGAGCCTGTCTCCAGCGGATCGATCAGCTTTGATGGCCAGTCCATCGTTGGAAAGAGTTCAGCCGAAATTGCCCGTGGCGGAATTGGATATGTGCCGCAGGGGCGCAGACTTTGGCCATCACTGACGGTTGATGAACACCTGAAACTGGTGGCCACGAAAAATGGCCGATGGACCATTGAGCGCATTTATTCAACTTTTCCGCGTCTTGCAGAGCGCAAGTCAAACGGCGGGGGGCAATTGTCTGGTGGTGAACAGCAAATGCTGGCCATTTCCCGCGCTCTCTTGCTCAACCCCAAACTGCTGGTCATGGACGAACCCACCGAAGGTCTTGCGCCGGTGATTGTCAGCCAGGTGACAGAAATGCTGATCCGGCTGGGTCAGGAGGGTGACATTGATGTACTCGTTATCGAGCAGAATATCGGAGTTGCCACCGACGTTTCCGAGCAAGTCGCAATCATGGTCAATGGCCGCATCAACCGGGTAATGGACGCCGGTGTTCTTTCTGCTGATCGAGACCTGCAGCAGACCCTGCTCGGCGTAGGTCGTCATGCCCATGATGAAATCCCGGATATTGAAACGGATGCGAAAGCTCTGGCTGAAGAATACGGGGCGGGTGCGGAAAGTCGCCCAAGCAAGATCTACATCTCGAACCCGAATTTGCCAACCCGCTGGAGCCAGCCAACACCAGTTCGGGTAATCGAGGGTAGTGCCCGCACCGTTACCCAAACTTCAACAACTTCCACCTCCGCCCGGATTGAACCCCTGTCCGCTCGGACCCAGGGGCCTGGCACCCGGGTTTTGGTCGTTGGCACCATGGATACCAAGGCTGAGGAATTGCGCTTTATCAGGGATATCCTGAAAACTCACAATCTCAATGTGCAGCTTGTTGATCTGTCGACCAGCGGAAAGCCATCTGGGGCAGAGGTGCCGCCGCACGCAGTGGCAGGATTTCATCCGCGTGGCGTATCAGGTGTGTTTACCGGAGACAGAGGCACGGCTGTGTCAGGTATGACAGAGGCTTTTGAACGCTGGATGGCGGTGCAAACCAATGTGGCCGGGATCATTTCTGCCGGTGGGTCCGGTGGAACTTCGCTCGCTACCCCAGCCATGCGGGCTCTGCCGGTAGGTGTGCCAAAGGTCATGATTTCAACCGTCGCATCGGGACAGGTGGAACCATATGTGGGGCCATCGGACATTTTAATGCTACATTCAGTGGCGGATGTTCAGGGCATCAACTCGATTACGCGTGAAGTACTGGGTAATGGGGCCAATGCGCTGGGCGGTATGGTCAAGGCTCGCATGGAGGCGCGTCCGGCCAGTTTTGTTGATAAACCCGCCGTTGGCCTGACCATGTTTGGTGTTACGACCCCGGCTGTACAGCAAGTCACGGCTGAACTTGAAAAAGACTTTGATTGCCTGGTGTTTCACGCGACGGGCGTAGGTGGCCGGTCTATGGAAAAATTGATGGACAGTGGCATGTTGTCAGCCATCATCGATCTTACCACGACAGAAGTCTGTGACATGATGATGGGTGGAGTTTTCCCCACCAATGAAGATCGATTTGGTGCGTCTATCCGTGCGGGTGTTCCCTATATCGGTTCATGCGGTGCTTTGGACATGGTGAATTTTGGTGCCCCTGACACCGTGCCAGCCAAATATCAGGGCCGACTTTTTTACGAACACAATCCGCAAGTCACATTGATGCGGACCACGGCAGAAGAAAATGACCGCATGGGACGCTGGATCGGTGAACGGCTCAACGAGATGACTGGTCCGGTGCGCTTCTTTCTTCCTGAAGGTGGGGTGTCAATGCTGGATGCGCCGGGGCAGCCATTCCACGACCCGAACGCCGACGCGGCCCTCTTCAAGGCACTGCAGGAAACAGTCCGCCAAACGTCGAACCGGCAGCTCATCAACCTGCCACACAACATCAA
>JBPCWM010000230.1:0-33820 GCA_051009515.1 Rhizobiaceae bacterium
GTCACCGTTTGTGCCAGTTAAATGTCCACGATCAATATTGGCGGGATTGCAACGAGGCGCCCATTGTCTGATGCTCTTCGGTTGGCTGAAAGCCGGAACCTGGTGGAGCTTATGTGACAGGCAGACAGCCCATGGAAACCGTTTTTGCCCAGGGCTGTTTGGTCATTTGCCGAGAGACGTGTTTCGCTCCAGTCGGACAGGGTTTGGTTCGTTGGCATGAGCGAAAACCCGCGCGCCTTTTCTGTTACCCACCGTTCAGTGGTCGCCATAGCCTGGCCTACAACGCTGGCTTACCTTTCAACGCCGCTGCTGGGATTGGTTGATACAGGTGTGGTTGGCCGTCTCGGTGACCCCTCCTTGTTGGGTGGTCTTGCGGTTGGTGCTGTACTGTTCGACATAATTTTTACCACATTCAATTTCCTGCGTGCCAGCACGACTGGGCTCGTAGCACAGGCTCTTGGGGCTGAAGATTCAGAAGAACAACGCATTGTGTTAGTCCGTTCGCTGTTGATATCTGTGGTGGCCGGAGCAGTGGTGTTGTTGCTTGCTCCTGCGATACTCATGCTCGGCTTGCTGGCGATGGATGTTCCGCCAGCCGTTGAAGACGCAACACGGATCTATTTTTTGATCAGGGTGTTGGCTGCTCCGTTGACGCTTGCCAACTATTCTATCTTGGGATGGATGCTCGGCCTGGGGCAGGCCCGGCTGGGTCTGATCCTGCAGTTCGTACTCAATGGCAGCAATATCATCCTGTCCATATATCTGGGGTTGCATCTGGAATGGGGCATTGAGGGGGTCGCATGGGCAACAGTAATCGCGGAGGGGATTGCTGCTTGCCTGGGTCTCACCATAGCCTGGCTTCGCTTGTCTGGCGCTGGAAAGCCAAATTGGTTGCATGTCTTCGACCGCACCGCATTGATCCGACTTTTCGGTGTCAATCGAGATATTATGATCCGCTCATTCTGCCTGCTGTTTGCCTTTGCATTTTTTACCGCCCAAGGTGCCCGTTTTGGCGAAGTCATGCTTGCAGCCAATGCAGTACTTATCAATTTCTTTCTGATCGCGGGGTATTTCCTCGATGGCTTTGCAACGGCGGCAGAACAGTTGGCAGGCAAGGCGGTGGGGGCACGTCATCGCCCGGCATTTGATGCAACAGTCCGCCTTACCCTGATTTGGGGTTTTGTACTCGCTGCACTGGCATTTGTGGTGTTCATGGCTGGTGGACCACTCCTCATTGATGTGCTGACCACCAATGAAACCGTGCGAGCAACGGCGCGGGACTATCTCTTCTGGGCGGCGTTGACAGCGCCAATCGGCGTGGTCGCATTCCAAATGGACGGAATTTACATTGGCGCTACATGGTCATCCGACATGCGCAACATGATGCTGATTTCGCTGGCAGCCTTTCTGGCCACCTGGTGGGTGGCTACTCCACTCTTCCATAATCACGGGCTTTGGCTGGCTCTTGAAGTGTTTCTTGGGATACGCGGAATCACGCTTTTCATGCGCCTGCCCAAGCGGATGCAAACCACATTCAATTGAGCGGTTTGTGCGCCCATTCTTCGGTTTTGGTTGCGACAATCTCACCGATGTGGGATAGATTTTTGCTTTGACAATGGGCTTGCATGGCCAACAGTATTTCACCGGGCAATCCTGGCCCCTTGTAGATCATGCCAGAATAGAGCTGGACCAGGTCGGCACCGGCTTCCATCTTGGAAATTGCACTGCCGCCATCTGTTATCCCGCCAACCCCAATTAGTGGGAAATTTCTTTGCAGGCGGAGGCGCAACCTCGCCAAAATAATCGTTGAACGTTCAAACAGAGGCTTGCCAGACAAACCTCCGGCTTCATCCCGCTCAGCAGACTTCAGCCCGCGACGATCCAAAGTTGTGTTTGAGACAATTAGTGCGTCAAAATCAGAATTTGAAAGCGATGTTGCAATGTCGTCCAGTTCACTATCGTCGAGGTCGGGAGCAACCTTGAGAAAGAGCGGTACACGCCTGCCCATTTTTTCAGTTTGCGTATCGCGGGCATCTTCTACTCGCTGCAACAGGTCAGTGAGCGGGTCGATCCCCTGCAGGGCGCGTAGGCCCGGCGTGTTGGGTGAAGAAATATTGACGGTAACATAATCTGCCAGATGTGCTAAGGCGTGCACTCCTTTGACGTAGTCTGCGGCAAAATCCTCACTTGATTTGTTTGCCCCGATATTGATCCCGATCACACCGGTCTTGTCTGGCAACCGTTGGACACCACTTAAATTTCGTTTCACATTGTCATGGCCGCTGCTGTTAAATCCCAACCGGTTGATGACCCCCTGATCAGCCTGAAGTCTGAATATGCGCGGCTTTGGGTTGCCGGACTGCGGCAGAGGGGTGACGGTCCCTGTTTCCGTATGCCCAAAGCCCATTTTTAAAAGGGCGAAAGGTACATCAGCGTTTTTGTCATATCCGGCGGCCATCCCCAATGGATTTGCAAACTTCAGGCCTGCCAGATCAACTTGCAGACGCGGGTCGAGATCAGCATCAAATCTTGGATGGAGGCCCAACTGCAAACCCCTGATGGACACAGCATGGGCGCGTTCTGCATCCAGACTGAACAGGGCCGGTTTGGCAATTGCAGAATAGAATTTATTCACGACTGTTCCAATGGCAGATGATGAATACCGTTTTCCAGCAACGGCATTGGCCTGGCCCATTTAACGGCTGATAGATCAAGCGTATCGTAGAGATGGGGAAAAAGTCCTCCCCCCCGCGACACCTCCCATTTGAGATTGTTGCCCAGTTTTTCGACGATCACAGCCACAAGCAGCAAATTATCCTGATTCGCAAAATGTTTGGCGGCGGTCTCGGCCACCTGGTTAGCCGTTGAAAAGTGAATAAATCCGTCTGACAGATCAATGGGGGCACCGCGAAATTGTCCGGTTTGACGGGCCTCACCCAATTGTTCGCGGGTAGCAATTTTGAAAATCAGTTCTTCTGTCACTATGGAAACTCTTTTCAACGGCCATTGCATTTGGCCTTATAATTGGAAAAATCCTTGTGGCCTGTTGCCACAAATGCAATTGATTGAATAGTCGACTCTTGAATTTGTGACTACCTATTTGCGAGATTGAGTGATGAAAGCACAGTTGGTTCTGGTAATTTTGACGGGGTTTGTAACGGGTGCCGTTCAGGCTCAGGATCGATATCAATTGCTGGACAGAGGAGGCAGTCTTGTTCGCATGGACAGGGTGACCGGGCAGGTATCTACCTGTCGCAAGGTCGGGGTCAGCCTTGCCTGTTCTATTGCTGCCGACGAGCGGGAAGCCCTGTTAAGCGCCAATGAGGAATTGTCTTCTCGTATCGATGTACTGGACCAGCGGCTCAAACTTCTGGAAAAGCCTGACAGCACAACCCGGCCAGATGAGAGCGCCCAGGAAGATAATTCCGAAGACATCCCCGGCTTTGACAAAGCCATGGAGGTTACGGAAAGGGTCATGCGGCGCATGATTGCGATGATGAAAGAGCTTAAAGAGGATTTTGAAAGCAACTGATCGCGATCATGCCCATTTTGCGAGCTGCTCCGGCAAGGGCACAACCTTGCGTTTACTGAGATCCATCAAAACTGCTGTCACCATGCCGCTATAGAGTGGTTCACCGGTTCGCATGTCGCTCACCTGGTGGTGGAAGGTGAAAGCTTTTGCGCCAACATTTTCAAGCCAGCTGAACACTTCCAGTACTGTACCATCCTGAACGTCACGATGGCGCGTCACTTTCATTTCCACAGCAACAGTTCCAAGATTGTTTTGCTTCATCCATTTGCGGCCAACCCCAAGATGATCCCAAAGATGGGAAGCCGCATCGCTGAAGCGTGAAATATAATACTGATCAAGCAGCTTGCCCCGCCGGTCACATTCCATGGGTGTCACCACCGAGCGATGGCTCACCAGTCCATAACCGGCATTGACCTCCAAATTCGTGTTGACCGGCTGAAGTTTTGCGGTCGGCAGACTGCGTGGTTCAGCATGTTCCGGAATGGCTTCGAGAGTGCCGGTTTCGGCAATCACCGGATGGGAACAGGTCTCAACGGCTGTCGCTGACAGGGTGCCGGTTTCAGTATTTTCGAACAGGTGAACCATTTGTCCCGTTTCGCGCAGCGCGGCGCTGCTCATGCGCGTATTGCTCGCCATTGAAAGTTCTGCGTGATAGCGCACGTGGCGGTCCTGCCATAGCTGCGGTTCAGCACCTGAAAGCAGGAAAAAAATTTCGGAGGCCTCGCCAAACCGCTTCCAGTAAAATTGGATATTCATGTGAATATTTTCGTCACATTCCCAACTGTTCACAAACGAACGCAGTGTTTCAATCGACCCACTCATTGTGTGGTCTCGCAGATTTCGCACAGAAATGAATCAATGCGGGCATTGCTTTGGCGGGCAATGGTCAGATCTGGGAAGCTCTGGAATACGTGACAGCCACCTGGTGTGACATCCAGCCGGGCATTGCCATTACTTGCGTGCCAAAGCGTTGCCATTTGCAAACTGTCGTCCAGCAACAGGTCTTGTGTCCCTACCGAGAATAGGGCCGGGGGAAGATCATGCAATCGGGCAAAAAGTGGAGACAGGTCGGGATTTCTGATGTCTTGGGAGCCCTGCACATAGCGCGCTGCAAACATCTGCATGTCGCGCGTTGTGAGGACCAGCTTTTTTGTGCCCCAGTTTCTCGCACTTGCGCTTTGGCCCAGATCATACACGCCGGCTGTCAGATTGGCGGCATGAAACGGACATCGTCCCAAAGCGTCCCGGAGGCGCAGCATGGTTACGACACACAGATTTGCCCCTGCACTTTCACCACCAATAGCCAGAAATGACGTGTTGAGACTGTGATCGCCGCCAATCAACCATTTTGCGGCATGTTCGCAGTCATCAGGACCAGCGGGATAGGGGTGTTCCGGGGCCAGTCGGTAGTCTACAGACAGGCAGTGGAGCTGGCAATTGTCGGCAATCTGTTGAAGCCGGCCGTCTTGTCCGTCGGCGCTGCCCAATACCCATCCACCGCCGTGAATATGAAAGTATGTTCCCCGGGCTTGACCCTTACTGGGCTTGAAATGACGAAGGGGAAGTTCCCCATTGTGAGTTTCAATGGAAATATCAAGTGCGCTGGGCTCTGACAGGTCCAGAGGAAAAATGCCCTTGCCTTCCTTTCGGTCCAGCCGAACTTTGCTGGCAGGAACCGCCCACATATCACCGGTTTGCATGAGCTGGCTGAGCACAGTTTCGTTAAATTCCAAGGTTTCCTGCGATATGGCAGATTGAAGAAAAAGGCTGGGATCAATCGTCAAAGTCATGGGAAATTCATATCGGTTCTATGAGGAGTGTTGGCGCAGGAAATGGGCAATCGGGTCCCGCTCAACGGTTTGCCGACGGGCAGAGCGCAGCATCCGGTCAACAGCAATCACAACGAGACCGGTCAATGCACCAAGCCATCCGGCGAGGACCGGGGATTGCATCGGGAAAACGATCCATGGTGACTGGCAGATCAAAGTCACTATAGATCCTGCGACAATTGACAGGCCTAATGACCAAGATGATAGTGGCCCGGCCCATATGCCCGCGGTTAATGGGACAAACAAACTACCTGCAGCAAGTGCCAACCCGTTGATCAACAGCCAATCTGGTGAGAGTGTCAGGTGTTGGGGCAAAACCAGAAGGCCCACCGCAATCAACCCTATGCAGAGCCTGGTTGAAAAAACGGATTGTTCGCCAGGATCGCGATTGCGAAAGCGATTGGCGGCACGGGCAATCGCGCTGGCAGCTGCAAATATGGTGGCTGACAATGCATTATAGGCCGCAAACAATACGACAAAAAATGGCAACATCTGAAGCACAGGCTGACTTTGAAGCAATACTGCAAGCACCGATGAAGTCGGATCTGATACAATCAAACCAACGGAAAGTGGCAGTGCTCCTAGAAGCAGGAAAATGACCAAAGCCCCCCAACCGCTGGATTCCATTGCTTCAATCGGGCGGGAGCATGTCGACAGACGTGACAGTGCATGGGGCAAAACGCTCAAGCCGGTCGCCAGGACTAGAATTGTGGCCAGCAGATTGCCTGCAGTTGAAGTGTGCAGGCTTTCAAAAAAGCTCATGGCAGGAAAAGTTTCCACGACGGGAAGAGGAGTTCCAACGAAATCCAGTTCCATAGCCGTTCGCAAAATTGGGGCGAAGAATCCGGTAGCGATGGCAGGCGCGATGGCGCAGACAATCATCCATACAACCAGTGTGGCATTTGTGAGCAATAGTCCCAGCCAACCCCCAAAAAGGCTTGGTAGAACCGCCAGAAGCAGAATCACTATAAATGCACGATCAACCGAAATTCCGGCAATCTTCCCTGCGATATTGGCGGCGATTTGAAGCTCTGCGAGTGCGAGCACTGTAACGATCAGGCCCACAGGAAAAAGTGCTATATAGCCAGCCATCTGACTGCGCGCCCGCCAGGCAAAGAATCCTGGAAGACCGGAAACGCCGGACCGTTGAAAGGCCGCTGAAAACAAGGCGGCCTGCAACACCACGGCCAGTGACACAGCAGTTGCCAGAACCATTTTTCCAGTCAAGGCCGCTGAAAACATCACGACAAGCAACGCACCAGATACAATATCACTGGCCCCTCCAATGCCCGAGGTGAATGATCCCAATGCGCGATTGGCAAAAAAGAAGGATGAACTTGTCATGGTTCTGCTGATCCATGACAGGATAATCAACAGTGAAAATGTCATCGCGCAAATTGCGCCGATCACCACTCCAGTCGGCAAGCCGAGACGCTGCAACAGGAGAAATACGATGATTGCAGCGATCAGGCAAAGACTTGTAATCCAAAATACCGCGTTGGCCCTTGTATGATCGACGGCGTGATATTCACCTGGAATTCTTTTGGTTAGGCTCATCTGTCTTTAGTGTCCTCATCCAATGGAGAATATTGTTGAGGTGCCCGCATGTTGATGCGCTGTTGAACGCGAACCAGACCTGTGCACAGAATCAGGGCAAGAAATGGGAGAGCAGTGAAAGCCATCCAGGATAATGGCGGCAGCTTTTCCGAACCATTCAATGCGTCCAGAATGATAGCAATCAGCATTACTCCGGCCATCGCGGCCCCAATGGTCGTGAACATGGCAAACCTGGTTCTGTGCCACCAGGACAAACGATTCCAATAATCAACACGCATCGACTTCCCAAGCCCTGATCTGCTAGTTAGCGCTTGAGGTTTGGCGCGGATTTTGCGAAAGCGCAAGTCCATCGCTTGAATGGAGAACCAACATGTGGTTCCTTTTCGCAGCATATGTCGTGTGTGTGCCACCTTTGTTAAAGTCTGAATTGGGGACGATGATGCCTGATAATGTCCAGGACCCTGTAGCAACTCTCGTGGTGGTTGATGATCATCCCCTGTTTCGCGGAGCTATGCGACAGGCTTTGAGTGGTGGTCTCGACGCCGGAATGGCCGGTATTGGGCCCGTGGCCATACTTGAAGCGGGCGATTTCTCGCAGCTTCAATCGCTGTTGCTGGAAAATTCTGACATCGACTTGATATTGCTGGATCTATCCATGCCCGGTGTCAGTGGATTTTCGGGCCTTCTGGCGCTACGGGCCGAATATGCGGCTCTTCCTGTTGTCATTGTGTCCGCTAATGACGATCCGGCCACAGTCAGCAGGGCCCTTGAACTGGGAGCATCGGGTTTCGTTCCCAAATCTGTTGGTATTGAAACAATTCGCGAAGCGATATCCAGCGTCTTGCGTGGTGATTTGTGGAAGCCTGACGATGTTGACCTGGCTTCTGAATCCGACCCCGAAATATCAGACTTGCTAACTAAGCTTGCAACGCTGACGCCGCAACAGACACGTGTGTTGTCGATGATTTCTCGTGGTCTGTTGAATAAGCAGATTGCCTATGAACTGAGCGTGTCGGAAGCTACTGTGAAGGCCCATGTGTCAGCCGTATTGCAAAAACTGGATGTGGACAGCCGCACGCAGGCAGTTATTAGGCTTTCCAAGCTCGGTGCGGGAGCAATCAGCGACGATTCGATCGTCTGACTGCAAAAGTCAGTTTGGTTTCAAGAAGGTTCCTTGGCTGGCACCTTGGCGGGGTTGCCCAGACGCGCAAAGAGCGCACGCAGTGCGGCAGGTTTCAAAGGCTTGTTCAAGACAGTCATGTCAATTGCATGGGCAGCATTTCGAACCGCAGCGCTTCGGTCAGCCGTTATGAGCACGGCAGGAACAGCTCGTTTCAACTGGGCGCGGGCTGTTGAGACAACGTCCAGTCCGGTTTCTCCATCCAGGTGATAGTCGGCAAGAATAATGTCGGGATTTATGACGTCTACCTTTTCCAGCAAATTGATCGAATTACTGAACAGATGGACTTCGCATCCCCAACCTGACAAGAGCGTTTGCATCCCGTCCAGAATCGTTTCGTCATTGTCGATACAGGCAACGACGAGGTGAGATATGTTCAAGTTGCTTGTGGATACGGCAGTATCTGCCGCCGGGGTGGCTACTTCAGCAAGGGCAAGTGGAAGGGATACCTCAAATATTGACCCTTTTCCGGGAACCGTCTTGAGATTGATATCATGGTTCAAAGTGGAGGCGAGGCGTCTAACAATGGACAGACCAAGCCCCAATCCGGGAGCTGCAAGTTTGCCCTGTTCCAGACGGTGAAATTCGCGGAAAATTGCCTCTTGGTCGGCTTCATCAATGCCGACACCTGTGTCACGCACTTCGACAATCAAAGTGTTGCGGCGCACTCTGGAATCGATCGAGATTGTGCCTTTTTCTGTGTATTTTATGGCATTTGATATCAGGTTTTGAAGTAAACGACGCAGCAGGCTGTAGTCTGAGGACACACTGAGGTCGTTGGCGGCAACGACGAGTTTCAATCCCTTGGCCTGAGCGACCGGACGAAACTCGACTTCCAGCCTATTTAACAGTCTGGCAATCGGGAAAGTGGTGATATTTGGTGTGAGCGCACCGGCATCCAACCTTGAGATAGCTAATACTGCGCCGAGAATATCCTCAACGCTTTCAAGTGCATCATCCACATTGCCTGCCAATTTCTGGGTAGAACTGCCACTCAGTTCTTCAACCAGACTGGAGGTATATAGGCGCGCTGCATTCAGCGGTTGCAGGATATCATGCCCGACAGCGGCCAGAAATTTTGTCTTGCCGATATTGGCGGCTTCTGCGGACTCTCGTGCACGGGCCAGATCGGCGTTCAATCTCGTAAGTTCTTCTGTTCGCTCCCGCACACGGCGTTCCAGGGTTTCGTTAGCGACAGTCAGCGCGCGTGCGGCCTTTGCCTTTTCGGTTGTATCGTTCCAGGAAATAACCAATCCACCATTTGGCAGTGTGTTGGTTTGGGTTTCGATGATGCGCCCTGATGAGGACAGGGTGATCACAGACGTCTTGCCCACTTGTAGCAATTGTTTGACGAAGTCCGGTGAGCCGGGATGAGGCTGATCGATTTTTCCCGCAATGGCTTCGGCAAGCAGCGACAGGGGTGTTCCAACCTGTCCGAGCTTCGGCGGCAGATCGAGCATGACGCGAAATTGGCGGTTCCAGCTCGACAGGCGGAACTCTGCATCAAAAACACATATACCCTGTTCGACCTGATCCAGGGCTGTTTGCAGCAGATCACGGTTGTATTGCAGTGCCTCGGAGGCATCGTCGAGCAGGCGGATTGTGGATTCTTCAGATGGTGCGTGTTTCTGCAACAAGAGCGACATGACCAAGCGGGAGGACGCCGCACCTACCGCGCTGGCGAGCAGTTGTTCGGCATGGGCGATGAGATTGTCATCGGCAAGTTCCCGATTGCTGATCTCCGATCCGCGTTGATTGAAATAGGCTTCAAAGGCGCGTTTGGAGCGTTCATTGCCAAGATAGCTGGCCACTGAATGCTTCAGTTCGGCGACCGTTACCGCGCTGCTGCCTCGGTCCAGCATGTCATCTGTGGATTTGCCGCGCATAGAAAAGACGCTGGCTTGCATGCGCTCAATAGCCAGCGGTTTTCTGAAATAACTGGCAGCGGCATAGGCAAGCGTATTGGCCAAAAGACTGAAGAAAACGCCGTGATTAAGCGGTTCTGCGTCCACTCCAAACAAGGCCTGTGGTCTCAGCCAGTCAAGTCCAAATGGTCCGTCCATCAGCAGGCTTGCGTCCGAGCCAACAATGGTTGGAAGAAACAGGGTGTAGAACCAGACTGCAAATCCGGTCCCCATTCCCCAAAGGGCTCCCGTGGATGTGGGGCGGCGCCAGAAAAGCCCGATAAAGAAGGCCGGTGCAAATTGTGCAAGGGCGGCAAATGAAAGCAATCCGATTGATGCCAGTGCCGCAGAGTTTCCGACCGCCTGGAAATAGGCATAGGCGAGCGCCAGAATGACAAAGATTGCAGTACGACGGATCGTCAGCAGCCTGTTGGACATGTCGCTGCGTGGACCCACGCCCAAACTTGCTCCTTCGCGTTCAAGCCTCAAAAACAGTGGGAGTACGATATTGTTTGAGATCATGATCGCTAACGCCACGCAGGCTACGATCACCATGGCGGTAGCGGCAGACAAGCCCCCCACAAAGACCAGGAAGGACACTGCCCAGTCATTATTGACCAATGGAAGCGCCAGAACATAGGTGTCAGCATCAACACTGGCCCCAAATATCAGCATGCCTGCAATGGCAACCGGGATAACAAACAGGTTGATCAACACCAGATAGAGCGGAAACATCCAGCGTGCGGTTTTCAGTTCCTCCATAGAATGGTTTTCCACAACGCCAACGTGAAACTGGCGGGGCAACAACACGAATGCACTAAAACTCAAAAGCGTATAAACGAGGAAGCGGTTGGGATGAATGCCACCGAAAAAAGTGGTGGAGACAAAGGGAGAATTTTGGGCCTGCTCAACCAGATCTCCCAGTCCCCCGAAAAGATAGAAAGTCGCATACAGCCCGACCGCGAGAAAGGCCACCAGTTTAACGATTGATTCCGTAGCCACTGCCAGCATGAGGCCATCATGATGCTCGGTTGCATCTGTGTTGCGGGTTCCAAAAAGAACGGCAAATAGCGCCAGCAGAATGGATACGAAAAAAGACGTGTCCACTGGTGCGCCTTCCAGCCCCAGCACGCTGGGCTCCACCCGGTTCACCATTGTATCAACAGTCGTTGAAATCGCTTTGAGCTGCAGGGCGATATAGGGAACTGTACCCAACACGGCTATCAGGGAGGCAAATGCTCCAACGGATGCGCTCTTGCCGTAGCGCGACGCGATGAAGTCAGCAATCGATGTAATGCGTTCAGTCTTGGCCACGCGCACGACATGGCTGAACAGTGGGAAGCCCAAGGTTATCATCAAAACCGGGCCGACATAAATTGCCAGAAAATCCAGCCCGGATTTTGATGCCAACCCAACGGAACCGAAAAAGGTCCAGGACGTACAATAGATGGCTAGTGACAGCGCATAGATCGCCGAGCGCGAATGCCGCTTGGCCTGTCCACGGGCCCGACCGGAAAGGTGTCGGTCGCCATAGCTGGCTACCACAAACAGGAACAGAAGGTATGCTACTGCAGCCAGTACAATGCCCCAGCCTTGCATATTGTCCTCCCCTGCTGCCGGTTCAGTGAATATTCACCACACAGAGGCCGACCTGTCCAGCGCAAGGCAAGGGGTTGCCCGGATCATGTGTTTTGCCGCGCAATGGCTTATTGTGTTGAAGCTACGTTATAATTCTCTAAGATCGCGGTCACAAATAAGGTTCAGCTACAGGAGCAGACATGTTGAGCGAATTCAAAACCTTCATTGCCAAGGGCAATGTCATGGACCTCGCAGTTGGTGTGATCATTGGGGGAGCATTTGCGCTGATCACGGCTTCTTTGGTTGGCGACATTTTGATGCCAATTGTCGGCGCTATCTTTGGAGGGTTGGATTTTTCCAATTATTTCTTGCCGCTGTCTGCTGAAGTGACGGCACCTACTTTGGAAGAAGCCAAGAAACAGGGTGCTGTTTTGGCCTATGGATCTTTCATCACGGTTGTGATCAATTTCCTTATCATAGCCTATATCATTTTCCTGATGGTGCGGATGGTCAACAGAATGAAAGCCAGCACGGAAAAAGACGAAGAAGAGGCCAAACCGGAAGCTCCGCCAGAACCTGCAGAGGATATTGTTCTGCTGAGAGAAATTCGCGACGCACTGGTAAAAAAATAGGCCCGTTTTCTGCTTCGTCTTGTTGAAGCAACGTAAAACTGGTGGTTGCAATCAGGAGATCGACATGAATTTGTCAGACGGGTTGCGGCCAGTAGCCTTGGAACTGGACGAAAGTGATATTGTTGCTGTCGTCAACAGTGCACGCACGCGCACAGACGTTATCCCTCTTTGGGTGGGTGAGGGCGACTTGCCCACTCCTGAATTCATCATGAAAGCGGCCAAAGGTTCTTTGGCAAGAGGGGAAACCTTTTATACCTGGCAACGCGGCATCCCCGCTCTACGCCAGGAACTAGCGGACTATCACGAGCGGGTTTATGGAATTGCCAATGACCCGTCGCGTTTCTATGTGACTGGATCCGGGATGATCTCGATTCAACTGGCCTTGCAAGCACTTGTGGGTGCTGGTGATGAGGTGATCGTTCCAACGCCAGTTTGGCCGAATATACATTCTGCCACGCAAGTCGCAGGAGCGTGCCCCGTTCATGTTCCAATGAACTTCAGTGAAAATGGCTGGTCGCTTGATCTCAATCGGTTGTTTGGAGCTGTCACAGACGAAACCCGAGCGATCTTTCTCAATTCGCCAGCCAATCCAACGGGGTGGGTGGCCTCCGGAGATACAATTTCAGAGATTTTGAATTTCTCTCGCAAGACTGGCGTATGGATAATCGCCGATGAGGTATATTCTCGATTTGTGTATGAAGGGGATCGTGCTCCTTCCTTCTACGATTATATCGACGACGAGGATCGTGTAATTCTGGTCAACACATTCTCCAAGAACTGGGCTATGACAGGTTGGCGAACTGGCTGGATATCCGCGCCGGAGGAACTGGGGCAGGTATTTGAGAACCTGATCCAGTATTCGACCTCGGGAGTGCCGGAGTTTTCCCAACACGCTGCGATTGCGGCGGTGCGCCAAGGGGAAGAGTTTTTAGCCATGCAAAAGCTGCGGGCAGTGCAAAACCGTGATGTGCTTTGCAACGACTTATTGGCAACGGGTAGGGTGCAACTGGCTCGACCTCAAGGCGCATTTTATCTTTTTTTTAAAGTCGAAGGCCATGACAACAGCAAAGAACTTGCTTTGCGCCTGATAAATGAGGCCGGAGTTGGCCTGGCACCTGGTACGGGATTTTACGCTAAACAATCCGAATACTTGCGCCTGTGCTTCATGCGCGATCCGAAACAGATACAACAAGCCACAAACAGGTTGGTGAACTGGCTTGCAAAAAACTGAGTTGGGCGTGCCCAGACTTAACAGATCGTAAATCAGACATCCGTAAACTGTCTTAACAGGTGAAGTGCGCCCGACCGTAGCAGTTAGCGACAGCCCGGCGTGCTGCACAACGTGGTTTGGTGCCCGACAGGGCGCTTGGGCAATTGTGGGGACATGATGGACAAGCTTTCGCGTGCGCGCGCACAGTTCACAAGAGTATTGGTTTTGCTGGGCGGATTTTCTTTAATTGTGAATCTGCTGTTGTTGGCAATGCCGCTTTACATGTTGCAGATCTATGACCGGATTCTGCCTGCCCGCAGTATGGATACACTATTGTTCCTGTCGATCATTGTTGCCGGGGCGCTTGTGGTGCTGGGCCTTCTGGAAGCCGTTCGGGCAATTCTTGCAAGCCGTGCGGCTGCCCGCCTTGAGGCAAATCTGGGCGCAGAGGCTTTACGGTCCAGCCTTGGGGCAAGTCGCAATGGTGAGGCGGATATTGATGCCGTACGCAATCTGGCGGCAGTTCGGCAATTCATTACTTCGCGGATGATTTTTTCCTTGCTGGACTTTCCGTTTGCGCCAATTTTCATTGGTATTCTCTACGTCATCCATCCAACGCTGTTTTGGCTGACATTGGCGGGAGCGGTTGTTTTGTTGATACTGGCGGTGGTCAATCAACAGGTGACAAAAAATGTGTCTGCAAATGCTTCTGGGCAACAGGCCTCCTCTCTGGTTGTGGCCCAGAGCATGGCGCGAAATTCAGACTCTTTAACTGCCATGGGCATGGAGAAGAACGCGGTTTCCTTGTGGGGACGTTACAATTCACGGTCCCTGATCAATCAGGGAAGTGCAGATTATCGCAATGCGGTTTTGACAGGAATTTCGCGCACGATTCGCATGGGACTGCAAGTCGCTGTGCTGGGAGTTGGCGCTGTCCTCGTTCTCAATCATGAAATGACGGCCGGGATGATTTTTGCTGCATCAATTATTTCCGGTCGGGCTTTGCAGCCCATTGATCAGGTGATCGGAGGGTGGAAACAGTTCGCTGCCACATGGGGGGCCTGGAAATCACTGGAATCATCTCTTGAAAAGTCCGGTGCAGAAAAGGAGCGCACTCTCATGGATGCGCCGCAAGGCCGCATCCAGGTAGACAATGCCCTTGTCCTTGGGCCCAGCGGAACTGCAGCTACCCCTTTACTCAATCGCATCAGTTTTGACCTGCGGCCTGGTAAGGTTTTGGGAGTGGTTGGTCCATCCGGCTCAGGCAAGACGACGCTGGCCCGCCTGCTGGTTGGCGCCCAAGTGCCAAATTCCGGTCAGGTGAGAATAGACGGTGCCGAGGTTGAGAACTGGAATCGTGAACAACTTGGTCAACATATCGGATATCTTGGCCAGGATGTTGAGATGCTGCCGGGTACCATCAAGGAAAACATTGCCAGACTGGCTGACAAGCCGGATGACATTGCTGTTCTGGATGCGGCCCGCAAGGCGCAGGTCCATGCCCTGATCCAAAATCTACCTCAGGGCTATGATACCATGATCGGCCCGGGTGGTATGGGCCTGTCAGGTGGTCAGCGGCAGCGCATTGGCCTGGCAAGGGCGTTTTACGGTAACCCGCAGATCATGGTTCTGGACGAGCCAAATGCCAATCTTGACGACGATGGTGAACTGGCCTTGCAAAAGGCAATTGAGGCAGCAAGCGCTGCTGGCGTAACCGTTGTCATGGTGACCCAGCGTAAACGCATACTGAATTCTGTAGATCTGATTCTGCGGCTTCATTCAGGGACTCTGGACTATTTTGGAACTAAAAATGATTTCGTGGCTTTGCTACAGGAAAAGCGTCGGGGACTTATGGAAGTTGCGCAAAAAATCAAGGCCCCACCAACGGCACCGACCAGCGGCGAAGCTGGAAAAATTGCAAATTCCGATTCGGCCGCTCGCGATCCTGACGATGTCATGGCCGAGGTAAAACTTCCCCTGAGATCTATGGTCGGGAGTCGCTAGAATGTCAGATGAAATTGGAAAAATCGCAGTCAAGAAAATTCCGGCCTCGCAGGCAAAACCCGGCAATGCGGAACATGCCAGACTGATATCCGGACAGGTCAAATCAGAACGCAAGAACGGGTCAGGCACCTGGGCGACCAAAGTCAGCACTGATGTGGTTGGGCCGGCGATATTTGGCCTGCTGGTAATTATTCTGTTTGTGGTGGGATTTTTCACCTGGGCGGCCCGCGCTCCTCTATCCGGCGCCACGCTGGCTGCAGGCGTAGTGACTGCAAGCGGCCAAAACCTCAACGTTCAGCACCTTGAAGGTGGAATCGTTGACAAAATCATGGTCAGGGAAGGGGAAGCCGTTGTGAAAGGGCAAGCTCTGCTCCGCCTTGATCCGACGCGTGTTCAATCAGAACGGGACCGACTTTCAAAAGGACTGTTGGTCATGCGTGCGCAGGCCCGCCGTCTGGAGGCGGAACGCGATGGCATGAATCTCGTCTTTCAACCCGAGTTGGTGGCGGCTGCCCGGGCGGCAGGACTTCAAGGAGAACTGGCAGAGCAGCGTAACGAGCACCAAAAGCGCCTGCAACGCTACCATGCTGACCGCAAGATAATTGAGCAGCAGATTGAGGCACTGGAGCAACAAATTCAGGGTATTGAAGTTCAGATCAGTTCCACGCGGGAACAAATCGAAGTGATCCGGGAAGAACTGGAAGTCAAACAGAAACTGGTTGACAAAAAACTCACCAGACGCTCGGAACTGTTGCAAATCATGCGGACACGGTCACAGCTGGAAGGTCGGCTGGGTGAATTGATTTCCAATATGGGAGAGACAAGATCAACGATCTCTCAGGCACTTGAGCGTAAATTGCGCTTGCGTGCAGCAGCTGCCGAAACGGCAGCCGCTTCACTTAATGAGTTGCGCCAGAAAATTACCGATGTGGAAGAACGCATTGTGTCTGCAGAAAGTGTGCTGCGGCGCATTGTCGTTCGTGCGCCATCCGATGGTGTGGTTGTCAAGATTCACAAGAACACGCCTGGAAGCGTTGTGCGCCAGGGTGAAGATCTGTTTGTAATTTTGCCTGTAAGCGGAGAGCTGATCGTGGAAGCCCGGGTTAATCCAGGAGATGTGGATTCGGTAGGGGTGGGTCAGGAAGCGAGTCTTCGATTCTCGTCATTGAACAGCCGTACCACACCTGAAGTGCCGGGTCGCGTGATCTATGTCTCGGCAGACAGGCTGATCGATCCGGTCAACAACGAGCCTTACTACACCGCGCGGTTGCAGATTTCAGACGCATTGCCGGACGCATTGCGCAAGGAACAGATTTTTCCTGGCATGCCAGTAGAAACCTTTATCGAGACCGGCGACAGAACGTTCCTGCAATATCTGGTGAAACCTGTAACAGATTCCTTCAGCAGGGCATTTCGCGAAAGCTGAACTCACTCGCAAACGCCCCGACGTAATTTCCGGGGCATTCGTGATGGGACGAGGCTCACCGGATTAACAATCGGCGATATAGACCTGACCTTTGGAATTGCGGTATCTGCATTTGCCATCTTCCGAGGCACGTCCGATCAATGCACCTGCAAGTCCGCCTGCTGCAGCACCCACTGCAGCCCCACCGGGTGTACCAGAGATTATCGCGCCTGCCGCCGCACCAACTCCTGCACCAACGGCTGCTCCCTGCTGGGTTCTGTTGCAGGCAGTTAAGGCCAGCAGAGCTGCCAGAGTAATTAGAATTGAACGCATTGATTGTCCCCTTAAGTGTACGAAGTGTTGCCACACAAAAAACCGCCTGGTGCATTCTTCTCTCTAATCAGGACGAAAAAAGGGCAGATTGCAATAGTTTATAACAGGGGCGGTGTTGCGATGCAGGCGTCCCAGTCCCTGATGAGCCTGTTTGCCTGTGCACGGGTGTTTGCGGTTCCGAAGATGTAGCGATCGGGGCGAACAAGGGCGCAGGCGACGCCCAGTTGCTGCAGATAAATTGCCACATTGGGGTGATCAGTGGCCGAGAGTGTCTGGCCTCGAAACGTGTCGAACGCACAATCCGCATCATCTTGAAGATCAGGCCCAACAAGCAAGCCTGCAGCCATGCCAAGTCTGTCATCCATCCATGTGCCATCATTCAGTTGCGACTGTTGGGATAAATGGGTGGCATGCTGGTTGTTGTCCTGCCACAGACCAGGCCCCAATGGAGGAGCAATACTCTTTATTTGCGCTGATCCATCAGCTAGTGGGAAGGCGGCTGCCAGAGCTTCCTGCGAGTTGGTCGCATTGATCAAACGCCCTAACCTAACGGCCATCTCGATATATTGCCTGACGTGAGGAATGCGCTCGCTTTGATAGCTTGCAAGCAATTTTGAACTATCTGCACCATTCAGGCAGGCCAGCAGTTTCCACGCCAGGTTTGAGACATCGCGGATGCCTGCACACATGCCCTGACCCATGAAAGGCGGTGTTTGGTGGGCTGAATCACCGGCCAATATCATACGCTCGCATACCCATTTATCGGCCACTACGGAGCGAAATTCATAGATCGCGCTGCGTTCAAGCTCTGCGTCGGAAGGAGTAATCCAGTCGCTCAACCGGTCCCAGATTGATGTTGGGTCGCCAAAGTTTTCCGCACTATCGTGCTGGCGCAAGGCTATTTCCCAGCGTCTTCTGTTCTCGGGGCCGCGTACATAGGTGGCTGAGCGATCAGGATCGCAATATTGAATGGAGAAATCTCCAAGATCCGGTCTTGGACGGGTCAGCAACACATCGACCACCAACCAGCGCTCCCTGAAGCCGAAGTCATTCATCTTGCTGTTCATGAAAGACCGGGTTGATGATCGCGCACCGTCACATCCAACCATATAGGTGCATTCAACTGATTGCGGTTCTCCGGTTGAGCGATTTTTTGCCGTCAGCTTGACATGATTTCTGCAGTTGGTTGCGTCAACAATTTCTTGACCGGTCCTGACCTCTACTGTCTTTAGGCTGGCAACTGCATTACGCAGTATGGCTTCAAGGTCCGGTTGGTGAAACCTATAGCTTGCGTTCCATCCCTGCGGGCTGATTTCAGAGGGTCGGGGCCAGTCAAGCAGAAGCGCACCGGACCAATCCACAAACCGCATTCCTGGATTTATACGAACCTTTCTGACCAACTGATCACTTATGCCTGCTGACTGGAATATACGCATGACCTCATCGTCAAAATGAACTGCGCGAGGTAAGTTGTAAATGCCTGTTTCCTTGTCGAAAATGATGACAGAGACGCCAACCCGCCCAAGCAGGGCAGCCAATGTTGCTCCAACCGGTCCATACCCGACAATGGCAACATCGTAACGTTGGGTCATCTCCGTCAGGCCTTTTTTCCCGTCGGTCGCGCAAGCTCACCATAGAGCCAGGGACAGTCTACGATCATCGGCGTTTGCTTGCCTTCCTCGGCTGTCTGCATTCGCATCTCGCGCAATCGCCTGCGCGTTGTGGAGTCTTGAGGCAGGTAGAGACGTTCATGGCCCCAGAAACTTGGGCCAACGTGTGTTTCCTGCGGTTCCCAGGTTGCGGGGTCGACAGTGCGTCCGCCCCAACCAGATTCCACGAAAAAATCTGACGGTGTGTTGGCATAATAGGACAGCATATAATCATTGGTGTGACGACCCAGCGTAAATGCAATCCGATCTTCATCCATCTGAGCAATATCATAACCCTGTCCAACATCGTCGATATTCAAGAACTCGACCATGAAATGGTGAAACCCACTTCTGCCCGTTCCAACCATGGCAAAGCTATGATGCCGCCCGTTTACATGGAAAAAATAGAGCGGATAGGGCTTGAGACCGTAGTCGCTGACATGGAAGTCCAGCAGATCGCGATAGAAATACAGCAGTTTGTCTGCGTCTTTGACATGCAGGACTGCATGGCCCATTCCGTGCGGACCTGTCAGAAAACCTGATATTGGGCGGCCTGACACAAACGGGTCGGACGTGATCATCGGTTTGTGAAACAATTCGATTCGATTGCCGTCGGGGTCGTTGAAAACCAGCAGTCGATCCACAAACCTTCGGTCAGCCAGCTGTGCACTGCCCCATTCAACATATGTTCCCGCATCGTCGAGCCGCGCCGCATAACGCTCCAGGTCGTCGCTGAATTCTACTTCCCAGCCCATGAATGCCAATGTATCCCCTGGTTCGTTGGAGACCACCAGGCGTTGTTTGCGATCGTCCATGCGGAAGGCCATAGCCTGTCCCGCCCGGTCGATCTGCTGCATTCCCAATAGCTTGCCGGCAAAATAGGACCAATCATCCAGCCTGTCCGACCGGATACCCAGATAACCCAGTGCGCAAACTGCCAAACCTGTTCCTCCCCCGGCAATGGTACTCATGGACCAAGACTTATTGCATTGAAGGCGCGAACGGGCCCTGGGTCAATCCTGCTCTTTGGAAGAATTGACGATGGTGCGAAGGACCGACTTTTCAATCTTGCCCATGACATTTCGGGGTAGTTTGTCCAGCACCAAAAGGGATTTTGGATGTTTGAACCGGGCCAGTTTATCGATCAACCAGGAATGCAATTCAGCTAAGGTAAGCGTGTCGTTGTGTGATATTTCCACAGCTGCAACGGGGGTCTCTCCCCAATGATTGTCTTTTTCGCCGATCACTGCGACTGTAACGATGGCTGGATGGCGCAACAACACGGCTTCGACTTCGGCAGGATAAATGTTTTCTCCGCCTGAAATGATAACGTCCTTGGACCGGTCAACAATCCAGTAGTATCCTTGATGGTCAACATATGCGATGTCACCTGTATTGTACCAGCCGTCTACCAGGACAGCTTTGGTTTCCTGCGGGCTCTTCCAATAGTTTGAAAATAGGTTCTCACCTTTCACCCACAAATCGCCTTTGGCCATTGGGGGTAGTGGTCGATGCCGGCTGTCACGGATTTCAATTGTACAGAGCTTGACGGTTTTGCCGGCACTTCCAACGGCAGACTGAGTCTCGGCAAGAGGCAGGCCCACCGCTGCCGGACCTGTTTCGGTTGCGCCATAAAGCTGGCTCACGGGTATTCCCCGGTTATGAAAGCTTTCGATCTGCTCCGTTGGAATAATGGATGAACCAACAACGACATAGTCGAGTGAACTGAAATCAGCTGTCTGCCATTGCGGAAGCGCCATCATGGCGGCCATCTGAGCCGGCACGAAGATTGAGCAATTAATGCGATTTTCTGAAATGTCGGCAAGCGTCACAGCCGGGTCGAACCTTTGATGTAAATGCACTGTTGCACCGTGAACAAGCGCAGGCAGCAGCAAAATGCAAAGGCCTCCAACATGGAACAAAGGCAGTGTGATCTGAACATTCTGGCCAAGCTTGAATTGATACAGATGCTGGCAATTTGCAATATTCGCCAACACCGCTCTGCGGCTCAGGAGAACGCCTTTGGGACGGCCGGTTGTGCCGGAAGTATATACGAGGAGAAGCGCATCATCCTCTTTTTTTTCGGCCGCACATGGCACAGTCAGGTTGTCTGCGGTTACAAGCCGCGACATGGGAACCACTGGGCAGGTTATTTCGCGATGGTCGGTGATCATATCTGTGAAGTTTGCATCGACAAGACAAAGGGCGGGGCCGGCATTGTCCAACAGGTAGACATATTCTGCTATTGCCAGACGCGTGTTCAGCGGGTTGAAGATTGCCCCCAGATGTTCACAAGCCAGCACAAGCGCGATTATGTCTGGATGATTCAGGCCAAGATAGGATACCCGGTCTCCAGTAGCCACGCCGAATTCATGGGCCAGCAGGCATGACAGTTGACGCACACGCTGGAAGAGTTCTTCATAGGTGAAGTGGACTCGTCCATCGAAGACGATGGCGTTTGCGTCACCTTGCCGGGTTGCCCAATATGTAAGGTGTTCATTCAGGGTCATGGTTCAGCCTGATTGATTGTCACCTGGCAACTTGCGGTACAGGCTCTCTTCTCCCAACCGTTGTTCGGCAATTTCCGCTGTCCAGGGCAGCATCAATGACCCACAACGACTTTCGCGATACATGCGTTCCAGTGGAAAGGTCTTGAGCAGGGATCGCCCACCGCAAGTGCGCATAGCCAATGCACAGATTTCCTGGGCGTGTTCCATGATGGTATACTGGGCAGCATAGGCGCGCATCTGCTGGTCTCTCGATGGTGCATAGCCGGCATGGGCAATCGTCGTTTCAAACAGGGCGCGCGATTGTTCCAACATCAGGCGCATCCGAGCGACGGCATGTTGTTTGGTGGGAATATCGCGCCACGTTCCATGGACGCCTGGAACCTCACCCCGCAGATAGGCGACCGTAAAATCAAATGCTCCTTGTGAAAGTCCCATATAAGTAGGGCTGAGGGTGAAAAACATGTGCGGCCATTTGGAAGCCAGTTTGAAATATATGCCTGGGGAAAGCAGCTCCAGTTCATCTGGAACAAAGACGTCGGTCATTTTCAATCCACGTGACACCGTGCCGCGCATGCCCAGCGGATCCCAGTCACCGATAATCTCAAATCCGTCGGCTGCTTCGGGTACGCACAAATAGACCGCATTGCGTGAGCGTGCCTCTCCTTCGTCGCTCTCGATTGTGCAAACCATGGAATAATATCTTGCAGCTCCGGCCAAAGAGGCAAAATGCTTAATGCCGTTGACAATCCAGCCCCCGTTCACTCGCTTTGCAGTTGTGCCAAAAGGAGCCTTTCCTGCAGCTGCGGCTGAATTGGGCTCGGAAAAAGGTTGGGCAAAGATGGCCCCCTCTTCAATGACCTGACGGTAGATTTCTGCCCGGCGCTGGTGCTGCAGGTGCCGCACATCGTCTTCAACAGGCAGGCTATCAAACATGTCGCCCGTCCAGAACATGGTCTGGGCATGCATGTTAAACGTCAACGCAGTGGCTCCACACCAGCGTCCCAGTTCAGCGGAAAACCGGCAATAGGTTTCAAAATCCGCGCCCAATCCTCCATGTTGCTTGGGAATAGTCAGGGCAAGCAGTCCGGTTTGTCTGAAGTCTTCATAGTTTTCAGTTGGGAAAGATGCTTCTTGGTCGTATTGAGCAGACCGGGCTGCAAAACGTGTTTCACCAAGGAATTTGGCCAAGCCAATCAATTCGTCAGCCGACATGTCGCTGGTTGCCTGAGGCAGTGCCTCAGCGGTCTGTGATGAGCTTTGAACTGATGTCATGGTCAATATATCCGTCTCAGAAAGTTGATCAGGGTTTGGTTGAACGCATCTGGTGTTTCGATAGGTGCCATATGACCGGTTTCGACCAGATTAACGTAGCGAGCGCCGGGTATCTTTGATGCCATTTTCTCCATCATGGCTGCTGGAGAGTTGGCGTCTTCGGCACCGGAGATAACCAGGGTGGGCACGCTGATATTGGCCAGGTTTTCGCGTTGGTCAAATCCGGTCAGCGTATGCATGGCCAAACGATAGGCCTCTACAGAAACACCAGAAAGTGTATCGATAATCTCGTCAATGGCATGCGGGGCAGGGTTCGGCCCGACCAGTCGGCTTGCAAAATCTTTTGCAAATTGTGGCATGGTCATGCCCTGTTGAAAGGGGGCCAGCCTGGCCTGCAGAAATTGCTTTTGAAACTCTCCATCCGGTCGTCCAAAGGCGGGGCTGGTTGCGGAGAGTACAAGTGCGCCGACCCGATCGGGATGCCCGGCATGGAATTCCTGTGCCGTCATGCCGCCAAGCGAATGTCCGCACAATATGGCTTTGTCCAATCCGTAGTCGTTCATAACGGTCAAGATAGCATCCACATGCGGGGCAAATCCGGGGTGGTCGGGCAGGGGCGTTTCACCAAAACCGGGCGCATCAATGGCAATAAAACGAAAATCCGCCTCTACAACGGGGGCAAGTTGATGTTTCCACCCCTCCTTTCCGCTGCCGACCCCGTGAAGAAAGATGATCGCGGGGCCCTTACCACTGCTCAGCCGGGAGACTTTCATGTGAGCCTGTCTGTCAGTATTCCGTCAATGACGGCGTCTTCGCCGTCCAGTGAGATTGAACAGCCTTTCATCGGAATATCAAAATGGCCCAATGTATAGCGATTGGCGATTTCATTGGCACCCGTAGAGAACAGGAAATTGCCGGCAAAGACCCGCTGCTCGGTTCCGTTGTGATCGGACTTGTCGTAATGGGTCATGGAAATCCACTTTGCATCATGGTTCATGCCCCAGCCGACATGGGACGTTGCATAAGCGTGCTTGTCTTCCCAAACCGCGAGAGCTTCACGCATGAGTTGGGTATCGAGTCCGTCCCCCTCAATTTCCCTCACATAGTCATTTTCAATATTTAGCCGAACGGGGCTTTCCAGATAACGTTTGAAGGTCAGGTTTTGATCGCCAGTGTTCAATACAAGCGTGCCATTGACCGTATTTTTGGCCGGAAAGGCCAGACACAGGCCACCAGGCCAGTTGGTGATCGTGCCGGGAGTGGTCGTATATCCCCATCCGCCCCCCACTACGGAGCCTTCAAGGTCAATGTTGAGGTCGGTTCCAGCTGGCGAGGTTACGTGCATATGACGCGCACCGCGCATCCATTTCATGCCCGCCTTGACCCGCTCCTTGAGTTGATCATCGGAGCCAACACGTTCCAGAATTTCCGGATGCTCGTTGGAGACCATCATTACTCGTGTGCCGCTTTTTAAAATGGCAGGCAGCTCTGGTGCATGAAGGAGGCCTTCCAAAGTGCAGTCGATCACAAGGCCACCAAATTCGAGCGCCGCCATGGCAGGTTTCATCGCCCGTAGGGATGCCGATGCACCAGTCGAACGAATAGGCACAGCTGCGGATTGTGGAGGAGTGGTGAGCACCACATGCAGTGGCCGGGCGCCGAGCTGCACCAATGCAAGTTCACAAATATGGACATTCAGATCGCGGCTTTGAGTTTCCGAAAGGATAACAACTTCATCGCCCGACGAGACACCGGAGCGTGCCAGTGTCTCGGCGAATAGGCCAATCCATTTGCCCTCAATACGGTCTGAAAACATAAACGCTCCCCTGCTTGCGGGCTCTCACATTTGGCAAGCCAGCATGGAGTGGAACCTTAACATGTTAACAGCCGACCTCAAACCAGCGATTGCCGGTTTATTGCAAATCGCGATTTCATGGTACAGGAATAAAGTATGGCCGGATCACAGCGCAAGGTTCAAGCTAAGTGCGATGATCCGTATACGATTTTCGACTGATCAGGTGACCGCTGGTTGTGCGGCTATGAGCTGGTTTTCCAGTTGAATGACCAGATCATTGGGAAGCTGCAACCGGCTGGCCAGGGTTTGAAGATAGGCTTGCTCGCTTGGCTCGTCGGGGTCAATGGCGAGTCTTGATACGAGGTATATCTCGCTTGCCTGTTCCATCCCCCTGGACAATTTCGAAATTGTCTCCACATCAGGTGGGTTCATCAACATATCGAAGATCATGGCCTTGTCTTCGGCTTCAAGATCCATTTTGCCCACCGCATCAAAGATGGACTGTCGTTCCGTGTCGTCGATATGTCCATCTGCATTGGCCGCCGCGATCATGGCTTTCAAAAGCACAGCTTGGAATGGAGTGCCGTCCGTTGCTGTCTGTATCAGTGGATCAAAGGCCTGTTCGTCAACAGCGGCTGCCGCTGTGGATATTGCAACGGGTGGCTTGGCGCCGTCCCAGGATTGCATGGGGGCAGGGGCGGATGAGAGATGCGGTGTTGTGCTGCCCATGGATTGGCTGGTGTTTGGCGTAAGGCCCTGAGTCGTTCCGCCCCCTGAGACTGGAGTTGCACCAGCAGGTGGCGGGGCGTCATTGCCGGACTGCCATGACTGATAAGCTTTGTAGGCGACGAGCCCAAGGGCAGCGGCGCCACCGAGCCCGATGGCTCCACCAGCCATTTTGGTGGCGCTCTTGCGCATTTTCTTGTTGCCAATCACCGCACCCAGCAAGCCTCCGGCTGCCAGTCCACCAACCAGTCCACCGGGAATACCGTTGGGAAGCAGACCAGACAAAACGTCGCCCCGGTCATCCACCTGACTAACAGACGATTGCTGCTCCGCTTGATCTGCTGCGGGCTGCTGCGCGCCCAGAAACTGATTTAGAAGTTGATTGAGGGCCATGCTTGACGAACTCCTGTGAGTGTTTAAACGGAAAATTCTGATGCGATACGCTGCAGATGGGTTCTGTAGGGGGAACTACAAAATGAAATATTCGTAATCTTTGATAGATGTTGTCAATTGAAATAGAGAACTAATGAAGATGAACTCAATCAACAGGTTATGGCGCTAATAGCGCTCGGCTCTGATGACCTCCACCTGTGATATCATGACATGCAGACCAAGTTCGTCCAGCAGGGGTTCCAGCTTGGATAGGAACTCGTCGGCCTTCTCATCATCAAGGATCGCGGTCAACAGAAGCTTGCTTCCAGCGCCCCCAGTCACCTGATCATCAAACCAACGTCCCTGACTGCCAAAGCCGCCAAATGTGCGATACCAGGTATATCCGTTTAGACCAGCTTCATCGGCAATATCCTGGAGACGCCGCCGCAGGGGGGCATCTACCAGGACTTCAATTTTTTTGCGTAGAGTTGTGGATTTCATGATCAGACCAGGAATCTAGCAATTTGCGTATAAAGCGGGATGCCAATGATAATATTGAACGGGAAGGTAATGGCCAATGACATGGTCAGATATATGCCCGCATCAGCCTTAGGCAAGGCCATGCGCATGGCTGCGGGTACGGCAATATAGGATGCAGAAGCGGTGAGCATGGCCAGGGTTGCCGTGGTGCCCATATCAAGCCCCAGTAGCGAACCGACGAGACATCCAATAGTGCCATTGACCAGTGGGAAGGTGAGTGCAAGAGCGACAAGTCGCCAGTTCAGCACTTTTGTGTTGCACAAACGTCTTGCTGCGAGCAAACCAAGGTCGAGCAGGAACAGGCAAAGCAAGCCGGAAAATCCGGTTTCGAAAACTGGAGCGATAGGTATAAATCCGTCTTTACCGATAATCAGCCCGATGAAAAAACTACCCGTGAGGAGAACGACGGACCCGTTCAACAGCGTTTCGCGCCAAAGGTTTGTTCCAGCCTGCAATCGTTGGCCTGCAAAACGCTGCGCCATGAAAAGCCCGACGATGATTGCAGGTGTTTCCATGAGGGCCAGAACCGCAACCATATAACCGGCTGAAGGAATGCCGGCGTCGGTGAGAAACTGTGTTCCTGCAATGAAGGTAACAACGCTGACGGACCCGTAATGGGCTGCAACCGCGGCCGAATTGACACCATCCAGCCGTCCTGCAAAACGCAGAGCAAAATAGGCCGCAACCGGTATCAGACAACTGAGTATCAGACCTGCGCTGGCTGCGCGAACGAGATCGCCAGTCAAACCGCTGTCGGCAACAAGCACTCCGCCCTTAAGACCAATGGCGGCCATCAGATAAAGCGATAAGGCTTTTGACAGAGGTTCGGGAATTGAAAGATCAGATCGTGCAAAGGCTGCAAAAGCGCCAAGCACGAAGAAGAGTATCACCGGTGATAGCAGTGTTTCCACAAGGATGATCCGCAGATGTGTTGAATGTCGGGTTGCCCTGCATCACCAGCCCGGATGCTGGCGTTAAAGCTTTGCCGTACTCCAACGGCGTAAGGCTGATTGGATTGGCAGCTTCAGTCTTTGTTTTGTTTGGTTCGCACTGGCTCCAAACTCGGAGCTTGCTCTTTTGCCTCAGTATAAAAACGCCAGGTGCCAAAAATCAGCAGGGCAACCAAAGGGCTGGCAACCAGAACGACTAGGAATTCAAGAAAGGACATGATTTTTTTCCGTTGACCGGGCAAACTTGGCTGCGCGGCATACTTCAATCCTCCTCGATATGGTGTGAATGACTTGATTTTAATATTCGATTGTATCATCAAGAATGATAGAAAAAGCCTATCAACATGCGATCGAACCGATGAGGATCATGGTTCTGCCCGATCCAACAGTCTGGATTGATTGACGGGGAGGTATCATGACTACTTTGAGACAGTTGTCCTACCTCGTAGCCTTGTCGCGGGAACTGCATTTCAGACGAGCCGCCGAGAGCGTGAATGTAACTCAGCCAACCTTGAGTGCGCAATTGCAGGAACTGGAAAGGCGACTGAAAGCACCACTGGTGGAAAGAGGCACTTCACGGGTCATGCTGACCCCGCTGGGGCGAGAAGTGGCGGAGCGTGCACGCAGGGTCCTGGCTGATGTGCAGGACATCGTGGATCTGGCGGCGTCTTCGCAACATGGTTTTGAAGGGACAATTCGATTGGGAGTTCCTCCCACGCTTGGTCCATATTTGCTCCCACATATGGTGCCGAAGCTCCATGAGGCTCATCCCAATCTCAAACTTTACGTGCAAGAAGGAAAGCCGCAGGAACTGCAGCGCGATTTGCAGGCTGGCTCATTCGATCTTGTCATCACTCCATTGCCGGTTAATCACACCGATCTGGAGGTGGACCGCCTGTTTCGTGAGCCTCTTAAGATTGCCCTTGCACCGGATCACAGACTGGCTGCCAAGGACCGCATAGAGCGGGCAGATCTTGCCGGAGAAAAAGTACTGGCGATTGAGCGCGGCCATCATTTGCACGACCAGGTCAGCCAGCTTTGTGATGACTTCGACGCTGTATTGTTGCGGGACTATGAGGGTACGAGTCTGGATACCTTGAGATTGATGGCGGGCATGGGTGTTGGACTCACGTTTTTGCCCGCTCTCTATGTGCGTTCTGAAATAGGCAAGCGTGGTGAACTGAAAGTGTTGGGGCTGAACGACAGCAATTTGTATCGGCAGATCGGGCTGACCTGGCGAAGGCGTTCGGTACATGCCCCCTTGTTCAAGGATATTGCCGAGCTTGTGCGCACCACAGCAGAAGAAAAACTCCCGGAACTGACGGTTGTCCGATAATAGCAGAACCAAAATGAATCGGTTTTGAAAACCGAAACTTGCCCGAGGGCATTCAGCCCAGGTCTGCTATAGCCGTCCTGCACATTATTTTGGCTCTATGTGCAAAAGTTTTGACTTGAATTGTACAACGTCGCTGTCTGTTGGCACTCTGAAAATACTCCGGAACTTTTCACCCTCTCAAATTGAGGACGAATAAAAATAATCCTGCAGTGGTTTCAGGTGTGAGCTTCTCCTATGAAACCGGTGACAGAGGACCGATGATTGGACCGAATGGAGTCACGCTCCGGTCCGATTGGCAGAGCTAAATGCCTTGTACGGCTGGTTCAGGAAAGTAGTTCAGCAAAAAGGACTTAGTTTCCAATTGATGTTGAAAATTTAGGAGCAGAATCAATGAGTGCGTCAGCAAAAAACTTCAAAGCAGGCTCAAAGGAAACTGATATGTCAAAGTTCTTCACGCGGGCCGCGCAGATTGCAAACGGGGTGTTACTCGCCTGCGCACTGATTTTGTGGATCGTACCACAGGCATTTGCACAGGAAACTCCGTCCTCCCTTCGCGAGGCCTATGGCGACTGGAGTGTTTCGTGTCGTCAGGTCAAGTCCGAGGATGGTGCGCAAAACAACAGTTGCCAGTTGACGCAGGAATTGCGCAACAAGAAGACTGGTCAGCTTGTGCTGGCGTTTGCAGTTCCCGGTAGCAAACGCCCCGATGGAGTTAATGCTGTTGTTGTTGCTCCATTCGGGCTGAAATTGTCAGAAGGACTATCGGTGGAAGTGGCGGGCGTTTCTCCGGTTCATGTTCCTTTTAACACCTGCTTGCCGAGTGGATGTGTGGCCAATCTCAGGTTGAATGATGATTTTAATCGCGCCATGCGGTTGGGAGAGAACGCCACAGTAGTCATGACAGCACTAGATCAAAATCAGGAAATCAGGGTCAATATATCGCTGAACGGCTTCACTGCGGCAACTCAGAGGTTGCAGGCGCTGGCGGTGAATTAGAGCAATCCAGACTTCTGCCAACCCGATTTGTTTTGGCGGTTCATACTCCTGGATCAGGCAAGAAACGAATCGTTGCCGGACTTGGGGCAATATTGGTGCAATCGTAGATGATTATCCGCGATTACTGGCCTTTTGCAGCACACCCAGTGCGTTTGACGCCGCTGCCAACTCGGCATAAAAGGCTGCAGGTGTAGTTTTGTACGAATGTGAAATCCAATGCCCGTTTTGGACAAGGATCGACTCTTTCCAGTCGAGCAATCGGTTCGCAAAATCGCCGGCACGCTTTACGAGCGCGTTGCGGACTTCCCCATAGTCAGCCCTCACGGTCATTGTGATCCTGAATGGTTTGCCAATAACCGCAGATTTCCGGACCCGGCGAAGCTCTTTGTGGTTCCAGATCACTATGTGTTGCGAATGTTGGTGTCGCAGGGGGCGACCCTTGGTGAACTTGGTGTGGCCCGCAAGGATGGAGGAGCGGTTGAGACCGATCCTCGTATCATCTGGCATCGGTTTGCCGACAATTATCACCTGTTTCGAGGAACGCCTTCAGCCATGTGGCTGGATCATTCCTTCCAATACGTCTTTGGACTTGAGGCGGAACTGACATCCCAGACCGCTGATGAATTTTATGAACACATTGATCAAAAGCTCGCCCAACCTGACTACCTGCCAAGGGCATTGTTTGACAGGTTCAATGTAGAAACTCTTGCCACCACGGAAAGCGCACTGGACGATCTGGGCTGGCATCAACAAATCGCAGAAAGCGACTGGGACGGAAAAGTTACGACAACCTACAGGCCCGATTCTGTTGTTGATCCGCAGTTTGAAGGTTTTATTGACAATGTTGCCGAACTGGGCCGCATGACAGGTGAGGACACCAGCAGTTGGAGTGGTTATCTCAATGCACATCGCACTCGTCGAGGCTATTTCAAGCAGATGGGCGCGACCGCTTCAGACCATGGCCATCCGACTGCGCGAACTGAGGACATGTCGGCTGATGAGGCCGCCAGACTTTTTGCAACCGTGCTGGCGGGATCTTGCACGGCAGAGGAAGCGGATGCCTTTCGCGGGCAAATGCTAACGGAATTTGCCCGTATGAGTCTGGAGGATGGATTGGTATTGCAGATTCATGCTGGATCTGTACGCAACCATTCGATATTGCAGTTTGAAACCTATGGGCGGGACGTGGGTTTTGACATTCCTTCCCGCACTGATTATGTGCGTGGTCTGCAGCCTCTGTTGAATGCGGTTGGCATGGAGCCAAAACTCACCGTAATCGTGTTTACCCTTGATGAGACGACCTACGGTCGGGAACTGGCGCCGCTTGCAGGGGCCTATCCTGCCCTGCGCATTGGTCCTCCCTGGTGGTTTTTCGACAGCTATGAAGGCATCAAGCGCATTCGTGAGGCCACGATCGAGACCTGCGGCTTTTACAACACCGTTGGTTTCAACGACGATACAAGGGCGTTTTGTTCTATTCCAGCAAGGCACGATGTGGCCCGCCGTACCGATTGTGCCTATCTGGCAGAGTTGGTGGCAACCGGACGCTTGCGCATGGCGGAAGCCCATGATCTTGCACACGATCTGACCTATCGTCTTGCCAAGGAGGCTTACAGGCTTGGCGACCAGGTCTCGCTTTGACGAATAATCACGAATGCGGCGGTTTAGTGAGGTGGGATGATGAATGCCGAAGCTGAACCTGGTAAATCCTCGCGCCTGAATCGTGCGGCAGGAACACGTCCGGGTGTCGGCATCGTCCACCTTGGGCCTGGAGCCTTTTTTCGCGCCTTCAACGCCATCTATACAGCCGAAGCTATGGCAAAATCGGGTGGAGATTGGCGCATTTCGGCTGTCAGCTTGAAAAGCGGGGAGATCAAAAAAAAGCTGCAACCCCGAAATTTTGCATATACTTCGGTTTCATTGGCTCCAGATGATGTCCGCTATCAAACTATCGATGTGATTGATGACATTCTGGTCGCTCCTGATGATCCGCAACGGGTCATTGATCTGATGGCATCGCCCGATATTCACGTGGTTTCGATGACCGTGACCGAAAAGGGATATTGCCACAATCCGGCTACAGGCAGTTTGCAGTCCGACAATGAGGACATTGCCCATGATCTGAACAGGGCTAATTTGCCTAAATCAATGCCGGGTTTGCTGGTCAGAGCGCTGGAAAAACGTCGGACCAATGGTGTTTCGCCATTCACGGTGTTGTCCTGTGACAATCTTCCCGACAATGGCAAACTGACCCGGAATGTTGTGCTTGGTTTTGCCCGCAAGTGGGACAATGATCTGGCTGACTGGATTGCACAAGAGGGATGCTTTCCCTCAACTATGGTTGACCGGATTACCCCGGCCACTCAAGCAGAAGATATTGAGAAACTTGCAAATGCCCTGGGATACGTGGACGAGGGATGTGTCATTCATGAACCCTTTCGCCAATGGGTGATTGAGGACGATTTTGTTGGCGGGAAAAGACCGCAATGGCAAACTGTTGGAGCGCAGCTTGTTGATTATGTGGCTCCGTTTGAAGTCATGAAACTGCGTTGCTTGAATGGCACGCATTCGGCATTGGCATATCTGGGTTATTTGGCCGGGTGCGAAACGATTTCTGAAACTGTCTCCGATGCAGACTTCCAGCGTTATCTCGATCACCTCTGGACCAATGAAATTCTGCCAACTGTTACGCAACCGGAAGGCGAGAATCTTCAAGCCTATTGTGCTACACTTAAGCAACGATATCTCAATCCATCCATCCAGCATCGCACATGGCAAATCGCCATGGATGGTTCCCAGAAACTGCCGCAACGCATTCTGGCAACGCTGGCCGACAATCTGGAAGTCGGAAGGCCAGTAAATGGACTCTGCCTAGCAGTTGCGGCATGGATCCGTTATGCGAGCGGTAGGGACGAACAGGGCCATGACATCGATGTTCGTGACCCCATGTCGGCACAATTGCGGTCAACAATAAATCAGCACTCAGTACCAGAAGACATCGTGGCATCCCTGCTTTTGATCGACGAGATTTTCGAGCCGGCACTTGCTGGCAATCTGGTATTCAAATCAGGATTGACTGCAGCCTATGAAGCCTTGGTCAAACATGGCGTGAAATCGGTTTTGCGAAATGACGTCTGGTTATGAGGGTTGATTCTGTCTGCGACGTTGCGATCGTTGGTGGCGGACTTGCGGGTCTGACTTGTGCATCCGTGCTGAGCGCGCAGGGCCATGATGCGCGCATATATGAAGCTACGCAGAATATCGGTGGTCGGATTCAAAGCTTGCGGGCACCTCAATCTCGGCATCCTTTGGCTGACCTTGGTCCAACCTGGGTCTGGCCCCCATATCAATCAGCGGTGAACCGGTGGCTGGAACGTCTGGACATACAATTGTTCGCGCAATTTGAAACCGGGCACGCCGTTCTAGATTTGCAGGGTGAGCCGGGGCCAAGACAACAGGTCCTGCCGGGGCAGCATGGTATGTCGCGGATCGTTGGTGGACCACAGACTTTCGTGGATAGACTGTCGCAACTGATTTCACCCCATCAGATTTGCACCGGTCGCCGCTTGACTGTGGTCGAGTGGAACAAAGAGCGCTTCACGCTTTATTTTGAAAACCATGAACTTAGTCCGGTTCACGCCAAAAAAATCGTCATTGCAGCGCCGCTGCGGTGCATGGCTCAATATGTCGAGTGGAACGGCATCTTGAACGACCAAATGCTTGATATCATGAGATCAGCCCCTACTTGGATGGCCAAGCAGACAAAAGTGGTCATTGCCTATTCAAAACCGTTCTGGCGTGATGCGGGGCTTTCCGGACGGGTTGCCAGTCAACTGGGGCCGCTCTCAGAAATACACGACCATTGCAGTGCAGATGGTCAATATGCGGCGCTTTTTGGTTTTGTTGGCTGGCCGGAACGCTATCGAGATAGCAACCAACTACAACAAGACGTGCGACATCAGTTGGAACGATGTTTTGGACAAGCTGGCGCTGATTATCGCAAGATGCATATATGCGACTGGTCTGAAAACCGGGACATCTGCTCTCAGATTGATGACTTCCTGCCCGCCCAGCACCCTCAACCGCTGCCAGCTGTCATGTGCCAGCTTAACGCGGAGGAAAACATCGCATTTGCAAATGCTGAAACCGGCAGTGCCCACCCTGGCTTGATCGATGGGGCATTGGAATCAGGTGAACGCGCTGCCCAGGTTATCATTGCCTCTGCTTCCAACTCATAAGTCAGTGCAACTCGACAGCAGCTAGTCCACCCGTACCAGCAGCTTTCCGTTATTTTGCCCTTGATAGAGCATGGATATGGCTGCGGGTGCTTCTGTAATGCCTTCCAGCACATGCTCGGAATGGGTCAAGTCACCGCTGATCACCCAATCGTGCAGATTTGAAACGGCTTCCTGATATCTGTCCCTGTCGTCCACAATCACCACCCCCTGCCGGCGCGCCCTTGCCCCCCGCATTTGCCGGTGGCCCCTCGGCCCCCCCTGCCTCGGGTCCC
>JBPCWM010000231.1:0-25547 GCA_051009515.1 Rhizobiaceae bacterium
GCAAGGCATTAGCGCAGATGCCGCCTGGAATTAACTTCCGATTTCCGCTGTTCGCCAACTTTTACAAATTATGGGCTACAATAATGTCCGTCGCCCTTCTATCTTAAATATGCCTGCTGGACCTGCACCACCATACGCGCTATTAAAAGCAAAGTTAGGTTGGTGGTGTTACATTCAGCAACCAAGTGTTTAGATTTACAATCGCTTAATCATGGGCAAGGCATGCGTTCTGCAAATATGAATATTCGCGACTTTGCTCATGTCGGCGCGCTTGCTACGCTCCTTGTTTGTGCCAACGTTGCGCATCTGGGAGCTGCCAATCTAATCGAGCCGGTAGCGGAATCAGAACCAACCCAGTTCAACGGCAATGCGCTTACAGTAGCCCCCACGCCACCCACAAATGCCCTTACGGTCTTCGCAGGCCGCTTGGCATCAGGTTCACTTGAAAATCTGATCATGCCCAATCAGCCCACCAAATTTGAAAATGTGAATTTTGTGGGCGCGGCCTATTCAAAAGAGTTCTGGCGTAACGACTATATTTCTTTGGAAGTCGAAGCCGGTGTCGGCCAGCTGATTGGTAAGCGCAACAATTCGACACAGGTTTGGGGAGCTGGTTATCTGAGATATCATGCATTTCCCTGGAACCACATTGTTCGCACCACGATTGCCGCCAGTATCGGCGTGAATTACCAATTCCGCGACACCGCATTTGAAGACAATGTGAGCAATACCGGGAAGTCGACGAAACTGCTCCACTATTTCTCACCAGAGATTACGCTGGCCCACCCGGATTGGGAAAGCGTGGAACTTGTCACGCGCATTCATCATCGTTCAGCGGTTTATGGCCTGTTCGATTGTGATGGTTGCGGATCAAACGTTTTGACCTTTGGCGTCAGAAACCGGTTCTGAACTTTCAAACAATAGTCCATTCGGCGAACCTTTGGGCACTTGGACTTGAGCATGGGTTTGACCATGACAGCCCCATCTGGTCATGAAGGAACCAAGCTGAAATATTACTCTGGATGGTTTGGTCACTCTCGGGACATCGGCATGACGAACAACGACGCTCACTCTGGTGATGCCAATATGATGGTTGAATCTCGTTCGCTGGCGATTGGCAAATGGGGCAATTTGTTCATGGCGATTAGCGGGGTGACGGTTGCGTGGTTATCGCGCTCCGATGCCCTTTTGATAGATGGGCTTTATTCGGCTGTTAATTTCCTGTCGGCCATAGTTGCTGCCCGTGTCGGCCTTTCCGTGCAAAGGGCCCCTGATCCGTCACGCCCTTTTGGATATGAAGCTGATGAAGCGCTTTACGTCACCTTTCGCTCCATGATTCTGGTGGGTCTGTTGGGGTTTGCCTTTTTCACCTCTGCCAACAAGATTCTCATATATGCTGGGGGCGGGGAAGTGCCTGAACTAAAATTTGGACCAATCCAGGTCTATGTGATCTTGATGGTGGTGATCTGCGCAATGATTGCGATCGTCCACCACCGCTCATGGGTAAAAACCGGTAAGAAAAGTGCGCTGCTTTTGGCAGAACGATCCTCTGCCATCGCCGACGGTGCAATGAGCGCCGGAGCAGGCATTGCCCTGCTCAGCGTTCCATTCCTGAAGGGCACAGCACTCGAGTTTCTTGTTCCCATTGCAGACGCGATAGTCGTCGTTGTGATGATTGCAATTATCATAACCCAGCCGATCATTGCATTCATGGGTGCACTTGGGGAAATTTCTGGCAAAGGGGCCGACAAGCCCGTCGTCGCGGAACTGCGCAAGAAACTGCAGGAACTGGACGCATTTTCCAACATCGAGATTCTCGATCTGGGTGTTTCAAAACTTGGTCGTCGCCATTCGATCCTGTGCTACATAAAGCCGGACGAACCAATGACAGCCGTCAAAGCTGATCTTCTCAGGAACACGATTACTGACGTCGGGGCCCCGTTGCTTGGCGAGAGCAGAACCGAGGTGATCTTGACCAAGCACAAACGCTACGCAGCAGAGTGAGTTCGCACGTCCAATGTCAGTCAGATGGCTCCGTTGCATCTCCTTTGCGCAAGAGCTTTCCAGGATTCATCAGATGGTCAGGATCAAACATATTTTTGACCTTGCGCATCAGTTCGAGTTCAATTTCTGACTTTTGGCCAGCAAGGCGTTCCACGCTTTCAGTACCAACCCCATGCTCTGCGCAAATTGATCCTCCCAGCGACCACACAAGCTGGTCAATTTTTCCGTAGAGCCGGGAACATATCTCATCATACCCATCTTCCCCCTCACCGCCGGGAAAGAACATAGTGTGCAGATTTCCATCTCCAACATGGCCGAAGACGTAGAAGCGTCCTTGCGGGCGTTCATGAAGCAGCAGACCTTCTGCCTTTTGAACGAATTCAATAACCGAACTGGTGGGTACAGAAATATCCCACTTGATCAAATGGCCATCGTAGAGCCGTTCAGCTGGAATTTCGTCGCGCAGATGCCACAGGTTTTCCTCCTGAGCAAGAGATTGGCTGATGGATCCATCCGACAGCAGACCGGCCGTGAAGGCCGCATCAAAGAATCCGGTCAACTGTTCTTCTATGATCTGCTCGTCGCTGCCGGAAAACCGGACCAAGACACACCAATCGGCTTCGGTCTCCAACGGCTGGCGAATAGCGGGGTAGATCTGCGATACCTTGCGAACACCCTTGCCGGGCAAGAGTTCGAACGCGGACAGGTGATGACCCCCAATGTCCTTTGCCAGAACGAACAGGTCCATAAGACGGGTAAATTCCGCTACGGCGCCCAGCAAGGACTGGTTTACGTGTTGTCTTGGGTGCAGTTTGAGACAAGCCTTGGTGACGATACCAAGCGTCCCCTCCCCTCCAATGAACAATTGCTTCAGATCATAGCCCGAGGCGTCCTTTCGCAGTGCTCGCAAACCATCCCAGATGGTCCCATCGGGCAGAACGACTTCCAGACCGAGAACCTGTTCTCTTGTCGTTCCATATCGAAGTACATTTATGCCTCCCCCATTGGTTGATATGCCACCACCAATCATTGCTGAGCCACGAGCGCCCCAGTCCATTGAAAACTCGCGATCAACGGCCCGTGCAGAATCATGTACGGCTTGCAGGACGACACCCGCCTCAACCGTTATCGTGTAGCAGAGCGGGTCGACGTCCAGAATTCGGTTCATGCGTTGAAGGGAGATGACAACGGCCCCTGTACCTTCCTCTGGTAGCGCCCCGCCACACAGACCTGTATTGCCTCCTTGTGGCACCACTGGCACCCTGTGCTTTCGGCATATCTTTACCGCCCGGGCTACTTCTTGTGTCGTGGAAGGACGCAACACCGCCTCAGCATCGCCATAGTGAAAACCGCGCATGTCGGAAAGATAGTTTTGAATATCGGGGGGGCGAAGAACCGCCGCTGGCCCCAGCGCCTCGACCAGTTCCTGATAAAATTCTTGCTTCATCACCCCACCCTTGCAAGTTTCATCACGGGCTGCAAAATGCCCCAATCCTGCTTCTCAATTCTGGCGGTCTACTCCCACCAACGCACGAGCCCGATCACCGCAGAGGCGGCATAGAAGAACTGCAAAGCAAAAAAGGCCCATCTTCGGTCAATATAGCCCCAAGCCGCAAACAGGCAGGCAGATATGAAGAGAAGGGAAAAGCCCAGTATCTCGTTGCCAGTGTTTGAAGCAATCAGAAGGGCATAGGCCATGGCCAGCAGTGATCCGCTGACTTCAAATACTGTAATCCACCGACTTCTGTTCATGCCAGCCCCCATTGTTGGCCCCTTCAATCTCGGTTAGGGCGGCATGTAAAGCAAAAAGTTAAAACAACGGCCTGCGCAGTGGCTCTGATTAATGACAACGATTGGGCAAACTGGTTCAGAAGGCTTAAACTTCGCATTCCATGATGAACAGACCACCATTATAGTCGTTGCCATAAACCAGACCATTGTTGTCGACATAGACATCACAGGACTGGATAATCAGCGGTCGGCCGGGGCGGTGATCAGCAAGTTTATTGGGGGCTGGCGGTACCAATGCTGCAATCTCTTCAGGCCGGTAAGGGTCGGATATGTCCGTGACACGATATCCAGCATTTTGATAAGTGGAGTAAATGCGCTCCGAACTAACCAACCCATCGGGCCGGTTTTCATATATGTTGTGCGGACCGAAATGCGCGCCTTTGGCAACGTAGTCATCTTCTGGCGGTGTTGGGAATGTCGAGATGCTGATCGGATTGGATGGTTCCCGATTGTCAAAGACCCAAGTGTATTTGATTCCATCTGCACAATTATCCAGCACGGCTTCATCAGCCACGATCAACAGATCGCGGTCTGGCAACGGCAGGCAATTATGGGTTCCGCCACCATAGGGTGGCGACCAGTTGCGGTGGGTTATGAGGCTGGGCGACGATTTGTCAGATATGTCGAGAATGACCATACCGGCATCACGCCAGGCGGCGTAGGCTGTATCACCGTGGATAATGGCGTGATGGAGGCCGTTCCTGCGTGTTGGTTCCCAGCTCGGTTCTTCACCGGCTGCCGTATTCATACCCGGTATCCAGTAGCGCCCGGCCTCCTTTGGACTGGCAGGATCGGACATGTCGATAGTCATGAAGATATAATCGGTAAAGCCATCGAGCAGGACGGAGGCATAGGCCCATTGACCACCCACATACCAGATCCTGTGGATTCCACCGCCGGCAACAGACATGAAGCCAATCTTGCGCGGTTCAGCCGGGTTGGAAATGTCATAGCTGGCCATACCCGCGGTCCAATCGCGCTCGGCGGCCGGGTCAGCATCTGCCGTTCCCACTTTCTTGCCCAACGCTCCCTTGTAATATTGTTCCTCATCCTGAAATTCAGGAGCTGCAAACATGTCTTTTGCATTAATCACCAACAGCAGATCACCGTGGGTCTGCAGGTGGATGTTCCATGTGTTCTTCGGCGCAGGAATATAGTTGACAGGTTTTGGACTTCGTGGATCTCGCACATCAATTACGCTAAAACCCTTTGAAAACATGTGGCCAGTGAATGCGTATCCCTTGTTGACCATAAGCTGAACGCCATCAGGCCTGCCCCCCTGATCGGAATGGCCGATCAGTTTCATGTTTTTGGCATAATCGGGTTTCGGCAAATCTTGGCTGGCCATCTTCAGCTTCCTTGTTCCACTTTGGTTTCCTGCACAACTTTCAAGCGCTGCGAATTGGTAGTCGGCAGGGCAAGGTGTAGTCCCTGCCCTCCCACTCATCTAACCCCTTGTTCATCGGGGTTGTTTCAAGACACGGCGCACATTGTCGGCAGCAACCTCGGCGATTCGACGATTGGATTCCTGTGTGACCCCGGCGATATGTGGAGTCAAAATCAGATTGTCGATCCCTTTAAACAGCGCACAGGCCTCCGCATTGATTGGCTCAACGTCCAACGTATCAAGTGCCGCACCGCCCAGTTTGCCGGACTTCAGTGCTGCAGCGCATGCAGCTTCATTGACAATTCCACCACGCGCAGAGTTGATCAGAATCGCGCCGTGTTTCATTTTTTGTAATTCGTCCGCATTTATCAGATCGCGCGTTTGCGGCAACAATGGGCAGTGCAGGGTAATTACATCGGATTGCGCAACAAGTTCCTCCAGCGTGACGCGCTGCACTTCTTTCCATGCTGGATCGCCTTCTGCCATTACAGCATCATAGGCAATCACATCCATGCCCATGGCGCGGGCCTTGGCCCCCACAACCTGTCCAATGGACCCGAAACCGATTACACCCATCGTCCGCCCGGCAAGTTCAACACCACTGCCAAATTTGGGCCGGTCCCAAGCCCCTGCTGCTACATCGGGCGTGGCAAAATAAGCCGGTCCACGCAGCAAAATCATCGCAGTTGCTATCACGTATTCAGCAACAGATAATGCATTCGCCCCGATGGCCGGACAAACTTCGATATTGCGCTCTTTGCAGGCATCAAGATCAATATTGTCCAGACCGACCCCCATGCGGGCAACCACTTTCAGATCGGGCGCAGCTTCCAGCAATTCGATATCGACCTGAGTTGCATTACGCACAACAATGGCACGGGCATCAGCCACACGGGACAAAAGGCCTCCCCTGTTTCCCCACAAGTCCGGATCCCAGTATACATCATACTCGCCAATCAAGGCTTCCGCCGTTGGACGGTCCATAAACTCACTAATTACCACATCTGCCATCTGGGATGTCTCTCCATAGCTGTACTCCTGCGATCGAGCGGATCGATCCTAGAGAAATTCGCGTTCTTTATTGTAGGGGTGTTCGATACCGTAGCCATGCACAGCACGATATCCGTCATAACGCCGTTCAAAGAATTCCATTACAATCCAGAAGGCAAGAAAGAAGAACGGTGTCACCATGACAATGGCCGTCATGATCGGCATGTGATATTGCATCAATCCCGACGCGATAGCACCAGTCGCGCAAAACACGACAAAATAACCGGCAGTTTTGTGGTAAGCCTCGAATATCCGCCGCCTGTTGGTACGACTGTAATGATCGCCATGCCAGGTAGACGGGTCGTCCGGATCGGCATTGTTGTAGTATTTGCCCCCGTGAGTGCCCCGCAACATGCCAAAAACAACCTGCACTACAGCCATCAGGATCGTGACGACTCCAAATATCGCATGTACAGACCCGCTAAAGCCACCACTGACGACCAATGCCACTGCCATCCCGCCCAGAGACATAAAGACAGCGGCATAAAGCCCGTATTTATGAGTGCTGAACCACCACCATTCCTTGTGCCAGAAACTCACCTTGCGACGCAGCCCGTACTTTGTGGGACGCGGTTTTCCATAACGAATGATCGTAATGCAAATCGGCACCCAGAACAGCCAAATTCCAACCATTAAAATGGCATGATAGTCCCAATGAATATCGATCGTCCCCAGAACTGGAAGCGTCGCTTCTGTGGGAATATGTGAGTGTAGTTCATTCATGTAATAGCCTCCAAGTGGGTCTGCTTAAGGCATTGGAATGTCGGCAACATATTTTGGAACTTCATAGCCGCGTTTGGTCGCCGGACGCTCGGCAATCCGCACATACCAGTCACGCACATTTGGGAAATCATTCAAATCAATCTGTTGCCAGTCATGGCGAGCCGTCCAGGGGAACATGGACATATCTGCAATCGTATACGTACCGCGACCTTCCCCGGCGACAAAGTCGCGTCCCTCAAGGCGCGTATTCAGCACTTTGTACAGGCGCCGTGCTTCATTTGAATATCGCTCTTCGGAATAGGCCGACTTGCCGGCATTGTATTTTACAAAGTGGTGCACCTGACCCAGCATTGGACCCAAACCACCCATCTGCCACATCAGCCATTCAGTCATGCGCCAATACTCGTCACCCTTGACCTGAAACCGATCATATTTGTCAGCCAGGTAAAGCATGATCGCACCGCTTTCCATCAAGGTCATACCATTATCATGATCCACAATGGCCGGGATACGATTATTGGGAGCGATCTTGAGAAAGTCAGGAGCAAATTGCTCGTCATTGGAGATATCGATGGGTTTGACCGTATAATCTACACCCAGTTCTTCCAGAAGAATGGAAACTTTTCTCCCATTGGGTGTTGTCCAAGTGTGTAAGTCGATCATTTTGAATTCCCTGTTTCAATAGGCCAGCACCACTCGTGATTGGTTGCCTCTGCCTCATACACTGCGCCAAAAATGGTTATTCGGGCAACAGAAAAATAGATTTTTCCGCAAAAATTGGTTCACCTTTTTAACAGACACCAAAACGCCCTCTCCTGCAAAAATGTCAACAGTCTTATGGATTGTTTAGACGAAAAGCAGGAATATTCTTGCCATAGTCGAATTATTGGTGCATGTAAACTGAGAAAAAAAGTTATTGGTTGACCAATTTAGAGGGAGACTTTGTCATGACCGTCCCAACGACTCCCAATACAACGGCCAAAGGTGACTGGTCGCGTGTAAAGACTTCGCCCGCAATGCCAATTCCCAAGGAAATGCGCGCTTGGGTTCTAGGCGACCCTGATCAATTGACTCTTCAGGAGAAGCCTGTTCCCGTTCCGGGAAAAGCTGAGGCCTTGGTGCGTATTGATGCAGTGGCCATTTGTGCAACCGACCTTGAAATCATGACCTACGGAACACCCGCGATGATTGAGGGCGGACCTCCCTTCAACAAGGGCTTTACACCCGGTCATGAATATATGGGCACGATTGCAGCACTTGGGCCCGGTGTTGATGAGTTCGAGATTGGCGACCGGGTTACCGTTGAAATCCATGCAGGTTGCGGACAGTGCAAGCGCTGCCGGATGGGCATGTATACTTCATGCCACAATTACGGACTGAACTATGGTGATCGCGACAAAGGTCATCGCGCCAACGGGTTCACCACGGATGGTGGATTTGCTGAATACGCGATCAACAACATCAATACGATGATCAAGGTTCCTGACGAAATGTCGGATGAAGAGGCCACACTTGTGGTGACGGCAGGAACTTCAATGTATGGTCTGACGGAACTTGGCGGTCTGGTTGCCGGCGAAAGCGTTGTGGTTATCGGACCTGGCCCCATTGGCTTGCTGGCAGTAGCCGTTGCCAAGGCGTTGGGCGCATCTCCGGTCGTGTTGGTTGGTACACGTGAAAATCGCAATGCCATTGGCCGCCAACTGGGGGCTGACTACACGATAAATCCCAAAGACGAGGATCCGGTTGCACGTGTCAAGGAACTGACCGGCAAGGGAGCCGACTATGTGATTGACTGCGCCGGCAACGAGACAACAGTCAACCAGTCCGTGCACATGACCAATCGCGGGGGTCGTATCTGCCTGGCCGCGTTCCCCAAAAACGCGGTCGAGTACGAACTCGGCGCCCTGGCCGTCAACAATATCTATCTCTACGGCATTCGGGGCGAAGGCCGCTCCGCCACCCATCGTGCTATGGCCTTCATGGCGGAAAAGCGCTTTGATGCCGGCCTCGTACACACGCATACTTTCCCCATGGAAGATCTTCCCACAGCGCTGCGCTATGCCAAGGACCGTGTTGATGACGCGATCAAGGTCGTGGTGTCGATGCGTCAAAAATCAGATGCGGCGAAAGAAGCCGCAGAATAGGAAAAGAGACTACAAAATGACAAAAGCCAGACGTGGAATTTACGCTGCAGCTGTATCACCCTTTAACACAGACGGGTCGATCAATGCTCATAAGTCGGTAGCCTACTGCAAATACCTGCTGTCAGACGGTGGTTGCGATGGTGTCGCTCCCACAGGTACAACAGGAGAAGGCACTTCGATTCCAATGACCAGCCGCCTGGCCCTGCCAGCAGCCTTTGCAGAAGCGGGCATAGAATCCGACCGCGTGATCTTTGGTACCGGTTCGCCTTCTGCCGGGGATTGTGTGGCACTAACCAAGGCGGCTCTGGAGGCTGGTTACAACAATGTGCTGGTGCTGCCTCCTTTCTATTACAAGAATCCTTCTGATGATGGTGTGTTCTCCTACTACGCTAATCTGGTGGACAAGGTTGGCGATGATCGTCTGCGGATTTATCTCTACCACTTCCCTCAAATGTCTCAGGTTCCTTTTTCTACCGATCTGGTAAAGCGCTTGGTCGCTGAATTCGGACCGGTCATTGCCGGTCTGAAAGACTCCAGCGGCGATTTCGAACAGTCACGCGGATTTGTCGAGGCAACGGGAGGTGTGGATGCCGATTTCGATGTCTACCCATCCTCTGAGTCCATGTTGTGGGACGGATTATCCATCGGCACGGCAGGCATTATCTCAGGCTCCACGAATGCGTTTGGCGCCAAGGCCCAGGCCGCGTTGCAAGCTCCTGAGGGACCGCTGCGTGATGCTGCGATGGAAGCTGTCGCAGCGGCCCGGACAATGGCCGCCAAATATCCCTTGATGTCGGCCATGAAAACGATCGAAGCCTGGCGCACAGGCGATGATCAATGGATGCGCATGGCCCCACCGCTTCTGCCACTGAACGAAGAACAAAAAGCGGCATTGAAAGCCGATATCGAAGCGTTGGAAGCCACGCCGATGGCCGCATCGGCGTAGTCACCTACCGCCCGGGCGGACTGGCAATGATCAACTGTCGCGCTGCCGGGACAAACCAGAAAGCCGGACCACAATCCGGCGATCCAATCCGTCCGAAAACGGACAAAGCAAGGAGGAAAACATGAAAAGTATACTCAAAAGTCTGGTGGGCGCAGCAGCCCTTTCGACCTTTGCCACGGTGGCAATGGCCGATACCATAACTCTCAGGATTGGATCCGGCCATCCGCCCGGCGTTGTTTACGCAGGTTTGATGCAAAAATACTTTCAGCCGGAGCTGAAAAAACGCGTTGAAGAACGTACAGACCACACAATTGAATTCGTGGAAGGCTATTCAGGCTCCATCGTCAAGGTGACAGAAGTGCTCGAAGGGGTTCAGGATGGCATCATCGACATAGGTGGGTTTTGCTTCTGCTTTGAACCCTCGAACCTGCCGCTCCATGCCTTTCAGGTCATGCTGCCTTTCGGCACGATGGACCCGGTAAAATCGCTGAAAATTGCCAATGAAGTCTATGCCGAAGTTCCGTATCTGACGAGCGTCTTTGAAGATAAATTCAACCAGATCCTGCTCTCCCAGATTGCAGATGGTGGTTACAATCTTGGCACATCTTTCCCATGGAAAGACCTGTCCGACCTCAAAGGTCAGAAGATTGCTGGCGCTGGTCTGAACCTCAACTGGCTGGAATATGCCGGTGTGTCTCCCGTTCAGTCTTCACTGGCCACCGCATACACCGAAATGAAGACCAATGTGTATGAAGGCTGGATCATGTTTCCGTCAGCCTGGGTTAATCTGAAACTCTACGAGCCAGGCCCCTATTACACACTGATCGGCTTCGGTTCCATGACCTGGCACGGGTTGACCATCAACAAGGATACCTATGCAGAATTGCCTGACGATGTGAAGGAAATCCTGCTGGAAGTTGCTGCCGACTATGAATTGCAGACCGGCACAGTGAACCTTTCCGAATATGACCGGCTGGTTGATGTCTTGCGCGAGTCCATCACGGTGAGCGAAATCTCCCCGGAAGTTCGCAAGGCCTGGGCTGAGTCTCTTGCTGAATGGCCTCAAAAAATGGCTGCAGATCTGGATGCTCAGGGCCTGCCTGCCAGCAAGGTTTTGAACCTGGCCATTTCGAAAGCAGAAGAAAACGGCTATGAGTGGCCGGTGCGCTACAAAGTCAAGTAGCCTCCCTTGCGCGGCATGCTTTTCCATGCCGCGCATTTCCTGTCTGCCCTCTAGTCGGAGCAATGCCACCCATGCTTTTGGTTCGCATCACTGACCGCCTGACCAAGACATTGATGGTCCTCGGCGCTGTATGGGCATTCATTTTATGTTTTTTCATTCTTGCAGACATTATCTTCAGAGCCGCAAATTTCCCAATTTCCGGCACCAAGGAAATTGTCGCTAATTCGGTGGTGATCATCGTCTTCATGCAAGTGGGCTACGCCGTGCGCAGCCAGTCCATGTTGCGGGCCGATTTTCTGGTGATCATGTTACCTCGGCTTGCCCAAAAGATTTTGTTGATTTTTGCCTTTCTGATGGGAGCCGCCTTCTTCCTACTATTGCTCAAGGGCGGCATAACACCCGCGCTGCGTTCATTTGCCAATGGCGAATTTGATGGCGAGGGAGCTTTGAAAGTAGCAGTCTGGCCAGCCCGCTTTGCCATTCTGATCGGTGCTGCGCTGGCAAGTATCAACTATCTCTTGCTGGCCGTTGTCGAGATATTCGATCTGCGCGTTGAGCGCATGGATTTACGGTAAACGGGGTGACGCGTGTTTGATTTTTCTACAGCCGGTATAATAATCACGCTGCTGATTGGCCTCGTGCTGCTTGGGGTGCATGTTGCTATTGCCCTGGGCATTACCAGTGCAATCGGCATTTATCTGGTGACCGGGAAATTGCGCATTGTCGAGGCTACATTGGCTTCGACTTCAGCCGAAGCGCTGCGAGATTTCACTTTTGCGGTGATACCGCTGTTTATGTTGATGGGGGAATTCATCGGCCGATCGGGGGCCATCACGGATATCTATATAGCCATCAACAAAGGCTTAAAGCGCATACCGGCCAGGCTTGGTATTGCAACAGTTTTAGGCAATACCGTTTTTTCCTTTGTGACGGGCGTCTCCATCGCATCTGCAGCAGCCTTTTCTCGTATCGCCTATCCGGAAATGAAGGCCCATGGATTTGTTCCAAGCTTCGCTCTTGGGGCGATTGCCGGGTCGAGCTGTCTTGGCATGCTGATCCCACCTTCCGTGTTGATGATTGTTTGGGGCATTCTGACGGAGCAATCCATTGGCCGACTTTTCCTGGCTGGCGTATTGCCGGGCATTTTGTTGGCGGTGATGTTTATCCTCTACATTGTGACAGTTGCCATTTTGCGCCCCGAAGTCGTGGGTGAAGCTGCAAAAAATGCCAAAAAAGCCCAAGCCGGCAATCAGGAACCGATGGAGCCGGCACTGGACAGTACGCGGGTTGAGCTGCCACCAGCGCAATTGTTTTCCTCCCTTTTGGGGGTTGGTTTCATAATTTCCTCTGTGCTGGGCGGCATCTGGATGGGCGTATTCACTCCAACGGAAGGGGCGGGTGCTGGCGCGGCGCTGGCTCTGCTGCTGGCCATCAGCAAAGGTATGCGTTGGGATGGTTTCGTCTCTGCTATTTACTCCGTGGGCAAAACCGCAGCTCCTATCCTGATCCTTCTACTTTGCGCCGCCCTTTATTCACGAACACTGGCGATGACGGGTGTCACAACTGCCATTCGCTCGTTTTTTGAAGATTCAGGACTTGGGCCGTACACAGTACTGCTGATCATCCTCTTCATCTGGTTCATTCTCGGCATGATCATCGATTCCATATCAATCATGTTGTTGACTGTGCCGATCGTGGAACCTGTGGCACTGGCCTTTGGTTTTGATCAACTGAGTTTTGCGATCGTGGGAATTATTGCAATCGAGGCAGGGTTGCTGACCCCCCCCTTTGGCTTGTTGGTCTATACGGTGAAAGCCGCCATTCAGGATGAGGATGTCGGCGTGCAGCAGATATTCTGGGCCTCCATTCCATACTGGCTTATCATGCTGGCCGTTGTGACATTGATCGTCATGTTTCCGGCCATTTCGAACTACCTGCCCGACGTGATGATGTAACACCAAGCATATTTAACAAGGATTTTTCTCCATGCCTGCATACTGGATTGCCCGCTCGCTGATAAACGAACCTGTCGCCTACAAACGCTACACGGATCAAGTGCCGGGGATAATCGCCAAGTTTGGAGGCAAGGTGCTTGCTCGCGGTGGAAAATATCAGGTCATGGAGGGCCCTGAGAAATTTAAGCGCTTTGTGGTCATCGAGTTTCCCGACTTTGAATCCGGAGTCGCGTGCTTTACGTCGAAAGAATATGACGAGGCAGCCCGCCATCGCCGCGAAAATGGTGCGGGCGAAGTCGAAACGGTGATACTCGAAGCCGGTGAATTTACCACTTAAACTGACAGGAAAATCCCAGATGAAAACCACACGTGTCATGATTCACAGCCAAGGTGACCCCGAAGTCATGGTCTTGGAGGAAGCTGAGCTTGAAGCTCCCGGTGCGGGGGAAGTTCAGATTGAACAGACGGCGATCGGCCTCAACTATATGGACATTTACCAGCGCTCCGGTGCCTATTCGGTAGCGCTGCCATGCACGCTCGGGCTGGAAGCAGCCGGAAATGTGATTGCTTTGGGTGAAGGTGTCAGCGGTTTCTCCATTGGCGACCGCGTGGCCTATGGCCCTGTATTGGGAGCCTATGCATCACATCGCAACGTCCCTGCTGCAAGACTGGTCCACATTCCAGATGGAATATCAGACGAGACTGCCGCAGCCGTTATCATGAAGGGCACAACCGTTGAGTATTTGCTGGAACGTACCCACAAGGTCAGCGCTGGCGAGAGCGTGCTTTTCTGGGCTGCATCCGGGGGTGTTGGCCAGCTTGCAGGTCAATGGGGCAAACATCTTGGAGCACGGATGATCGGTGTAACTTCAGGCCCGGAAAACTGCGCAGCCATTCTTGAACTGGGCTATGCCGAAGCCATCGACCGCAACAGCGAAGATGTAGGTGAAAGGGTGCGTCAGTTGACAGATGGCAAGGGTGTACCTGTTGTCTATGACTCAATCGGAGCGGCCAGCTTTGATGCATCAATAAAGTCGCTTGCCAGATATGGATTGCTGGTTTCCTTTGGATCAACAACAGGTGAAGCCCCTCCGGTCCCACCAAGCCTCTTGCAGTATAATGGATCGCTCTATTTCACCAGACCCACGCTCGCAGATTATATTGCAGAACGGGCGGATCTGGAGCATTCAACCAGCGAAGTGTTCCGTCTGGTCAGAGAAGGAGTGCTGACAGTAAATATCAATCAGCGCCTTGCATTGTCGGATATCGCAGAAGCACACCACGCCCTGGAAGCAGGCACGAACACCGGCTCGACCATTTTGGTTCCATAAATGGCCCCGTGGTTTGAGTGGCGATTGCCTGCCAGCGCAATTGCCACCAACCTGGAGGGGTAGCTTTCAGGATCAGCCCTTGGCGTTCCACGGCATACGGGCCCGTTCCACAGCTAGCATGACTGCGGAATTGTCCAGACCGCCTTCTCCATGTTCGATGTTGTCAGCAACAATCTCAATATAGCGTTCGGTCATTGGCAATCCCTGCCCAGCCTGGCGGGCTGTTTCACGGATCAAGTCAAAATCCTTAACAGACTGAGCGATGCGCCCCAGAGGAGCAAAATCTCCGGCGACCATTTTGGGACCTTTGGATTCCATCACTTTCGATGCGGCAGCAGAATCGCGCGCAACCTCAAAGAAAGTTTCAGGATTGAGGCCGATGGCTTTGGCAAAAACGAGACCTTCGGCCAAAGCCGCTCTGCCAAGACCAAGTATGAGATTGATGGCAAGCTTTGCCCGGTTTCCATTGCCCATCGTGCCAACGAAATAATGAGCGCGGGAAAGCGAGCAAAAGAGTGGCGCAAGCTCAAGAGCCGTCTGCTCCTCACCCGCTATCAACAACACCGCATTGCCATTGGCAAGATCGGCGCTGGTGCCAGAGATCGGGGCTTCCAAAAGTTCTATGCCTTTTGCTGCGGCTTTCAAAGCAATCTGTGGCATTTCAGCCGGGTCACAGGTACTCATTGAAATCAGACATTTGCCAGTATCTTTCGGTGCCCGGGCTATCAAGCTGGCCAGTTGTGCAGTGTCAAATACGGCGCTTAGCAGGACATCGCAGGTCCACACCTCCTCTGCAACAACCGGTTGACCACCAGCGTTACGCAATTTCTCCATACAGTCCGGTGCGGGGTCATGGCCGTAGACGTCTACCCCGGCGGCCATCAACCGTTGAGCCAGGGAATAACCAATCAGACCAAGACCGAATACGCCGACTGTTTGGGGAAGAGCCTTCTCACTCATGATTTCAACTCCGTTGCGAATCTGACACCAGGATTAGCCGGACTGCGCGGCTTTCATGTCGGCAAGGGTGGCCAGTGAGTGGTTGGAGAGGGGCAAACCCACCGGCTCGCCAGTCTCTGCTGATATGTCAGCTCCGAGATAGGATTCCATGACCATTCGGGCATGTTCCGGGGCTACCATCGGCTCCCGATCCAGTAAAACGCTTTCCAGGAAATGGATGGTTTCGGGTCCCATCTGACCGGCAAACATGTGGTCAACGTGTTCACCCGGCATAGTTGACATAGGGTATTGCGTTCCGTCCTTGACCGTATTGAGCCAATTATCCCGTGAGGTATCATCGAGAATGAGCGCACCTTCAGTCCCTGTAATCTCGATCCATGTTCCGCAATAATTGGGATAGCTTGGAGGCAGGTTCCACCCTCCCCCAACGACGACGAGTGTACCATCATCCATGGTCACCGTGCTCCACATGCAGTCATACGACCCGTTGAGGTCTTTCATGTATCCATAGGCACCTTGCGAATAGACCTTGACCGGCTTGGCGGGTGCCAAAAGCCAGAATACAAAATCAAGATCATGAGTAGATTCCATCGCAACCGGTGAGAGCTTTACGCGATTGGCAATCTTTGCCCCAAGGCTGCGGGACAGGTGGCGACTGACCATCACATTGACCACTTTGCCGAGCTTACCTTCCTGGACGGATTTCTTCGCATAGGCGATTTTCGAGTTGAAACGCTGCGAGTATCCAATGGTGAACTTCAATCCGTTGCGCTTTGCAATGGCAATGAGTTCGTCGGCCTCCCAAAGCTCAATAGAGATCGGCTTTTCCAACAGCACATGTTTTCCCGCCTTCAAGCAATCACGAGCAATCGGGTAGTGGGACCCTTCCGGGGTTGTTGAGATGTAAACAACTTCGATATTCGGATTGGCCACAATGTCCTGATAATCCAATGTGGCACTTGCCGGATTGGTAAGATCTTTAACCTCCTTAAGGCGTTCCGGTTTGATCTCGCAAATATGCAATTTGTCCACCAATGCCGATTTTGCCAGCGATTCGGCGCGTATACCACCGCACCAACCCGTGCCGATAACGGCGACTTCCACTTGTCTCATTTCAATGTTTTCCAGCGTGTGTTGTTTGAATTCGAGTGCATCAGGTGATCGCGGCAGGCATTGAATGACCCGCATATAGCTGCCCTTTGTCCGTTGCTTGTCTGCTGCCTGGGTCGCCTTCTACCTGAGTTTAATTTCAGCTTTCAGTTGTTGACCGTCATAGTGGACAGCGTGCTTTGAAGATGTTTCTGCATGGCATTCGATGCGTCGCTGCCGGATCGCTTTTCCAACGCATGCACTATCAGATCATGCTCATCAAACGAATGATAATTCGGGTCGGGCGCGGCTTCCGGTGTATCAAGTCGGCGCCAAACCACGACGATGCGCACACCATTCAGAATCTTGTGCAATTCGTGCAACAAAGAATTGCCCGAAGCCTGTGCAATGATGTCGTGAAACTCCGAATCCATTTCCTCATACATATGCCAACTGGGTGCCGTGCGCATTTTCGTTGCCAGTTCCCGAATACGGCGCAGCTGACGCGGTGATGCGTGGAGTGCCGCCATACGAGCCAATTCAGGCTCCAAAGCAAGCCTTGCCGTCATGGCTTCGAGTGGACTGGTTTTTTCAGCCAGATCGGCAATTGTACGGTCCAGATTGCCGGATTTGCGCTGTTCAGGCTTCTTCGTCAAAAACGTACCGCGCCCGACTTCACGCGCCAAACTTCCATTGGCTTCCAGCACCAGAAACGCCTTGCGCAATTCCGTGCGGCTCACACCGAGACTGTTACACAGGTCCCGTTCCGGTGGCAGTCGCGCACCGGCAGACAGGCCTGAAGAGGCAATCCATGCATTAACTCTGGCCAGCACCCTAGCACTCATTGGTTCACCAAAATTAAGGTTTCTTCGACTATTTTCATTTGCCAATCACGCAGTATTCCATCACAGCAGGTGGATTTTTTCATTTATCTCAATTATATACACCCAGCATGTTTCAAGTTAGCATGGGGCAGAAAATTGGTCCACCAAATTCGGACAATTATTGTTAAGCAGCTGTTGAAAGGTTCTGCCGGTTTTGTGTCAGACCTGATCTTTCGGCGACATATGTGGCACGGTTTCACCGGTTTCGGTGAACGTGCGCGTGACATCCCTTGCTCCATAAATCCAAAGAATTACCAAACGGCCTTTGCCCGTATTCTTGAAGTAATGCGGTCTGTTGGCAGGGATGAAGCTTGTATCCATTGGGCCCAACTGACTGAGTTCGCCGTCCACCAGAGCTTCCGCTTGCCCCTCCAGCACTGTCACCTGTTCAGCGCAATTGTGGCTGTGCATCGGAGCAGCACTGCCTGGAGGGAAAATGGTCGTCCCGGTGGTGAACGGAGTCGCGTCCGACACGCCCTTACCGACCATAAGTCGGGTTTCCACACCATCGCCACGGGCAAATGGTTCTATTGTTTCATATCCAATCACTACACCCTCAGACATTCCTGATCCTTTCCAAAATCGCTTGCATATTCAGTATTTCCAGTTTCCTTCTCAAACAGTCAAAGGCCACTCGACATGACCCCATCGCATGAATTTGTAGATGCCCAAACGCTTCGCGACTTTATCGCCAGAAGTTTCATTGCAACTGGAATGCCTGCACAGGAGGCCCGGCGTGCAGCAAAACTGATGACCAGAGCTGATCTCATTGGTCAGGACGGTCATGGAGTATTCAGATTGCCCATGTATGTGCGACGTATTCTGGCTGGCGGTTTGAATACCAATCCAGAGTTTAAAGTTCTGCAGGACCGCAAGGCCACAGCGCTGATTGATGGTGACAATGGGCTTGGGCATCTTGTCATGCGCCATGCTACGAGATTGGCCATGCGCAAGGCGAAGAAAACCGGCGTAGCGTGGGTTGGCGCACGTAATTCCAATCATGCCGGGCCGGCCTCTCTCTATGCCATGATGCCGCTGAAGAAAGACATGATCGGCCTTTATATCGCCGTGGGAAGCGCCAATCACCTGCCGCCATGGGGTGGTACCGAAATGCTGCTCAGCACTAATCCGATCGCCATTGCCATTCCCGCAAGGAACCGCACACCCATAGTGCTGGACATGGCAACAACCGTGGCGGCCTATGGCAAGGTCAAGACTGCGGCCCAGCGCGGTGAAACCATGCCTGAAGGCTGGATGGTAGATCGTCTCGGAGCGCCGTTGACTGACCCGAAGAAAGCATCTGAAGGTTTTTTGCTGCCGATCGGCGGACCGAAGGGCTACGGTCTGGCTCTTGTTTTTGGCATTCTGGCCGGAACTCTGAACGGCGCCGCCTTCGGGAGAGACGTTATCGACTTCAATGCTGACCCCAAGAGCGTCACCAATACTGGTCAAATGGTTCTGGCTCTCGACATCAACGCATTTGCGGACCCCGACCTTTTCAAACAGGGTATTGACCGAATTCATGATGAGATGAAGGCGTCTCCACGCCTGCCCAATGTTGATGAAATTCGCCTTCCCGGCGAACGGTTGCATCGAGTGTTTGAAGAACGCAAGAAAACGGGAATTCCACTGCCTGAACAATTGAGAATGCAACTGGACGAATTGGCAAACAAATTGGGAATTGATCCGCTTTAGAAAAAGCCGCATCAAATCGCCACAGAACTGCTTCCGGGGTTTTCCAGATGACGTCTTGCTCACACCACTAACTGACCGTTTGGGGAGGTGTGCGATAGTTATCGGCCAGGGCCATGCGGGTCAAACGCCCTCCCCGATCCAATGGATCATCTACACCCATCATGCGCAAAGCGTACCAATAAGTTGCAGCATTGGAGGAGATCACCGGACGGCCAAGCCGCTCTTCAAGACCATCCAGCATGTCGACAATACCCAGCGCTCCACCCACATGCATGAACGTATCGATATCCTCGGCGTCCACCCGATCAAACGCTTCGTTGACCTGCTCAGGGGTGATGCCAATGATGCGGTCAGAGGTCTTGACCTCAAACCACGTGGCATTGGGCAATTCAAAACCAAAGGCCTGATAATATTCCTGAACGCTGACTGACATTTCCTCGCTCATCGGCGAGATTACACCTATGCGTTTTGCATCAACTGTCTTCAACGCAGCAATGCAGGCATCCGTTGCCGTGACAAATGGAAGATCCGGCAGAATTTCACGGATCTGGCGACGGTAAAGGTCCTGCCGTTCCGGCGACCACAGGCGCATTTCGATGGAGTTGCTGCAAACGACCATATCGGGCCAGCACCCATAGACTTGAGGAAGGCAGGCCAGAACACCCTCGGCCACCCTGTCATGATCAGATATATCAAAGCGATACATCTGATTGCTGACACCCTGCGGTTTCATAGCCTCGTATTCGGGCTGCATATTGGAATTCTGCTGGGGAATGGCAACAGCTACAACGCCACGCGGACCAAATCTGTCGGGCATTTCTTATTGCTCCGCAAAACAGGGTGAACTGGAGATGTCCGGGGTGACAGTGCCACCCCGGAACACCGGATTATTGGGTAATGGCTTCAACAAGAACCTTGTAGGCTCCGTCCTGTTCATCACGCATTTTCTGATAGTCCGCACCGAGCATCAGGTCAGTGTTTTCGCCCAGACGTTTCATCAGGTTTTTATAAGTCTTGTCAGCCTGAAGGGCAGTGAAGGCTGCTTCCAGCTTCTTGACAACGTCGTCTGGTGTGCCAGCCGGAGCCAAAACAACTCTGTGCATGAATCCGATATCACCTTTTACGCCAGCTTCTGTGAAGGTTGGAACGTCAGGATAAATGCGTTCCGGACCTGAAGACGCCAATACCTTCAACTTGCCACTTTGCAGCAGGCTGCCGATGGTTGCGGGAAAGCCCATGGTTACATCTGCATCGCCGGACAGGAGAGCCTGCATAGCAGGTCCGCCACCCTTGTAGGGAACCAGATTGAACTGGACATCGCGCGACTTCATCATTTGCGCTGCCGGCACAAACAAGGCTCCCCAGTTGCCGGAATGAGCCAGACGGATACTACCGGGCTTTTCCTTGGCGGCTGTAATCAGTTCTTCAAACGTGTTGTAGGGGCTGTCAGCACGAACAACCACTGCGATTGGCGCGTAGTTGACACGAGCAATCGGAATGAAGTCTTTCTTCGGATCATATGGTAATTTTTCGACATGCTGCTGCAGCATGTCGATATAATTGTGTGAGAACAGCAGCGTATAGCCATCTGGTGTAGCCTTGGCCACTTCCTGTGTTCCCTTCTGGCCACCGGCACCTGGTGTCAGACGCACAATCATAGCCTGATTGAGATAGGTAGGAATGATTGACGTAATAACTCTGGCATTGAGGTCATGACTACCGCCAGCACCCAATGGGATCACCATTGTGATGGGTTTTTCCGGATATTCCGCCTGCGCCGCAGTCAAGGACAGGCCAAGGGCCATACCCGCTGCGACAAGCAGGCTTGTCGTTTTTTTGAAGCTTGCTCTTAACATTTATCTTCTCCCTTTTTGCATCGTTTGATTTGCCGGTCCCTTGCGGCGATGCACTCGCAAAGGTCCAAAACCAGTATTGATCGTTACAAGACAGCCCGCATGCGTTTCCAAAGCAGATATCCAATCACCGGAGTAGCCACCAATACAGCCATTGCACCCAGACGTTCTGTGAAAAAGAACTCAATATAATTGCCATTTGTCATGGCGACGGTCTGACCGAACGCGTATTCAAGAGGTGGCCCAAGTATGAAGCCCATCACCATGGGCATGACATCAAATTTTGCGTATTTTGCGATGATGCCGAACAGACCAAAGCCAACCAGCATCAGCAGGTCTACAGAGTCGGAGCGAAACACGAAGGCTCCGGCGAAAGCAAACATCATCACCAGTGGTATCAGCACCGAAACCCTAATTGTCACTAGTCGTGAAAAAAACGGGATCGACAAATAACCGATCACCAGAAACATCAGGTTTGCAAAGACCATGGCAACGAGTATGGCAAAAACTGTTGCCCCCTGTTCCTCAAACAGTTGCGGACCGGGTCGCAGTCCTTGCGCCACAAATGCGCCCAACAGAATGGCCGTGACATTATCTCCGGGAATTCCAAGCGTCAGCAAAGGCACCATCGTGGGGCCATTGACAGCATTGTTGGCGGCCTCTGCAGCAGCAACCCCTTCTATCTCGCCTTCGCCAAAGGTTTCTGGATGTTCGGATGCGTTCTTGGCTGCTGAATATCCCATCATCGCAGCAACCACCTGCCCCAGACCGGGAACAATGCCAATCGATGTCCCAATGGCCGTGGAGCGGCAAATGGTTTTGAAGCAGCGTTTGAATTCAATGCGGGTCAGTCGTTCCCCCATCAGGGCCGACAATTGACGCACTTTCTCATTGCGCATCACGACTGCTGCCAGTTCAGGAATCGCAAAGACACCGATCAACATTGGCAAGAGCGGAATGCCCGACTTCAGTTCAAACAGACCAAATGTGAATCGCTCAACACCGCCCAACGGGTCTGTGCCAACAAAGGACAGCCAGAGGCCCAGCATCATCATCACAAGACTTTTTAACGGACTGGATCCAGACGTTGCGGCAATGATGACCAGACTCATCAGCAACACGGCAAACAATTCCGGCGGGCCGAACAGCATGACCAGAAAAGCTATGGGGAAGATCATGAAAATGGTGAAAATATCGCTGGCCGTATCACCCAAAACGGAAGAAAACAGTGCGATATCAAGTGCTTTTCGCGACTTTCCCTTTTGGGTCAGTTTGTACCCATCTCGCGAAGTTGCAACCGCAGCCCCGGTGCCCGGCATGGATATCAAGATGGCAGGTATGCTGCCACCGAAAATACCCCCCTTGTAAATGCCAAGCAGGAAGGGAATGCCGACAATCGGATCGAGAAAAAAGGACACTGGCAGCAGAATCGCCATGGCCATGAGTGTGGTAAAGCCCGGCAGGGCACCAACCAGCATGCCGCCAAAAAGGCCAAGCGCCATTAACACAAATGTGTCAACCCGGAGCGCCATGCCAAACCCTTCAACAAATTGATCAAGCATGAAACACCCTGTTCATCGACTTTGACACCGCCATCTCAATCTCCAAGCAAGCGGGCGTAAAACAGCTCAATCGCGTTGAGTTCCGGCAAGGAAACCGCCAACAATCGCGTGGCAGCAAGGTAGAGCAATATTGGTCCAATTCCGGCGACGCATACGATCTGGACAATCGAACGACTGCCCATCAACAACGACATCAGCACCATGGCGATGGTCGAGGAAATCAGGAAACCAAAGGGCGTCATCATAAGGGCATAGCCGATCATGATGGCAAAAAAGGCCATACCCCGTTTCCACTCACTTGCGGAAAGGGATTCGATTGCCAATTCAACATCTTCACCGGCCGATTTCGAGACCCATAATTGCACCAGGCACATTGCGGACAACAAGGCCAAAACAATCATTGGAAAGAGGCTGGGCGTAATTGCAGTCAACGCCCTCCCGAACAGCAGTTTGGGAGCCGCTACAAGCGAGTCCAAAAACAGCAGAGCTGCCACCGCCGCCACCAGAAGGGCAGCGACTGTCATGATTTCAGGAGTTGCCCGCAGCGTAGCTTTCTTCATGCCTGCACCCGCGCCAGATCATTTTCGAAAAGCTCAATTAAATCAGCCCCAAAGCGGCTTCTTGTCTTTTCAACTTCCCCACGGGCTGCGGCCTCGAACTGCGCTCTTTGTGCTTCATCAAGGTCAACAATAGTAACGCCTTCAGCGGTCATCGCATCAGCACAAATAGTATCATCCTGTTCAGCAAATTGACGTTGCATTTTGGTCGCTTCGACAACTGCTTTTTGCACCGCCAACTGGACGGATTCAGGCCAGCTTTCAAAGCTGGCCCGGTTGAATAAAACCAGCGCAACCCCCAGCAAATGGCCCGTACGCGTGACATAGCGGTGGGTATTGTGCAGACCGAAATTATAAATATTGGTCAGCGGATTTTCCTGCGCATCGACCTTTCCCGTGACCACCGCATCAGGAAGATCACGCACATCAATCGCCATGGGCTCAAATCCGAGCGCCCTGAACACACGCTGATGATCATCACTGGCAAGGGTTCGCAATTTAACTCCAGCGCAATCCGCGGGTGTGTGAAACGGAAATCGTGCCGATGAAATGTGACGCAATCCGTTATCCCAGTACCCTAAAACCTTATAGCCGGTGGCCGATTCCACCTCTTTGGCAAGGCGATCGCCCAACGTACCATCAAGGACAGCATAGGCGCGCCTCCTGTCAGGCACAGCAAAATGCTGATCAAACAGGGCCAATTCCGGCACGCGGCTCGCCAGATAGCTTGAAGAAAAATAGCACCCATCGAGTTCACCGCTCTCCGTCATGGAGAGCAAGTCCGCCGCCTTTCGCCCGCCCTCAACAATATTCTGAATGAAGTCAACTTCAGCAGCGCCACCGGATTCCCTTGCAACAACTTCCTGCAAGACCCTGGCACCACGGCTGTGAACGGATTTATCCCCCTGATAGCCACCGAACCTGATTGAAATTGTCATATCCCAACTCCCACACCATCCGGTGACCAGACAAAATAAAGGCCTGCCGGCCTGTCATCTCGATGTATCCGAATTCCGCTTGCGACTTCACTACCCCGCTGTAACGTGAATTCCGATCAATTCAATCACCTCCCACAGCTCCTCAACGGCACTAAATTTCGATCAAATCATTCGGTACTTAGGTAGAAAATTGCACGCAAATTTTATTGGTGGACCTTTGATAATTTTTGTATCATTGTGAGAACCATTGAATACCGACTTTCCATATTTTGCAACGAAAAAAAGGGTTTGTGGACGTTTTTTTTCGCCAAAGCTGGAAACATTTGAACTACTTTGGTCAACCATTCAGGTAAAATGACCGCACATTAAACTCGGCTAAAATGGGTCCTGCACGCCTCGCATGCATTTTGAATTTCTTCCGTCAATTGTTCGGCGAAAGCGTGCACAACGGCCGATCCCGCAACGACTGCCGGTTCGATCAGCAAATAGTCAACCGTCATCTTTGGTCGCCTCACTGGATGCAAATGCATATGCGGGTCATCGAAATCGGGTACAACGAGGCAGCCCGGCAATATCGCACAGAATTCTCCCTTTCTAATGAGATCCAGTGTCGTCATCATGGAATCCATTTCAAGAATTTCCGGTTCTCCGGTCGTTATTGACTTCAGTGCTTTATCTATTTTGGCACGACGGGCATTGCGTGGACCGGGCAACACGAGCTTCAACTCAAGAACTTTGGCCAGGTCAATTGGCTCGCGGCCTGTGGCAACCGGTTTGTTGCTGGCCAATATCTCAAGATCGGTGTCGAGAAACGTCGAGCGCAAACCGTCATGTCCTGCACCATCAGGTACAATTGCAAAATCCAAGTCCCCGGCCAAAACCATCTCGGTGAGAAATCCGCTATAGCCTTCTGTTACTGACACCGAAGCAAATGGATTTTCGCGCGCAAACCTGGCCATGACAGGGGCCAGAATTGAACGTGCAAATGTCGGCATGATCCCAACCCGCACTTCACCGGTCAGCTCCCCGTCAACGGGCGTGACGTCCTGAGCTATCTGGCTTACATTACGCAATATATTGACGGCGCGACTGTAGACGATCTCGCCTGCGCGGGTGGGCACGACCCCGGTGGGAACGCGTTCAAAGAGTGCCACGCCAAGTTGGTTTTCCAACTCCCGCAACTGAACGCTGACTCCTGACTGAGTGGCATGAACCTTGCGGGCAGCCGCCGAGATTGAGCGTTCTTCATAAACGGCGACAAAAAATTTCAAATTGTTGAGCTTGATATTGTTCATTGTAGCGCCTCCACCATGCCCGGGACGGTTGCCGAAGCCGGACCACCGCTGAAATACATGGCACCCCATAAAAGGATCGGCAAACAGGCAAACGTCAACAGGGTAGAGGCCACCACCGCCCCTGCAACCTTATTGGCGTTTTGATCATACCGCTCGGCGTAGACATAAGTCACAATCGCTGATGGCATAGTCGCCATCAA
>JBPCWM010000232.1:0-2948 GCA_051009515.1 Rhizobiaceae bacterium
CGGCCTTCAACGTATCTGATGTCAAGATCGAGGGGTCGGCCCTTGCCAGCTCACGCACCCGGTCAACCGCAAAGATCAGCTGGAAGTATACCGGTTGTTCTGCCCAAAGTGTCCCGTCATTGTCGAAAACTGCTATGCGATCTCCTGGTGTTACATAGTTGTTGGACTCAGGGTCAGTCACACCTTCGACAAAGCTTACAATCGCGGCCTTGCTCTGGGTATCATTCCAAGAAGGCAAAGGATCGGCAGCAACTGCCAGCGACCAGAGCATTGCACCGCTCAAACCAAAGAAAAATAAAAATACGCTGCCCATGTCTTGTCCAATCGTGAATTTGATTCGCTATACACGGTGCAAATTGCCTGATCCCTGGTCAAGTGCAAACAGGTCAGTTCCAATAGCGCCAAACGCATTCAGCGAGATCTACAAAAAGCTCTGTGGGTCGACATCAATCTGCACTCGTGTGCTGCCCCGCTCTTTTGGCCCGACCTTCAACCAATGGCGAATGAAGGTCTGCACATCGAAATTTCGTGGTGCATGAACCAGTAGGCGATATCGGAATCGGCCGCGCACAAGAGCCATCGGAGCCTCAGCCGGACCACGAACAAACACATCAGATTGGGATGGTGCAGCACGTTTCAGGGCGCGGGCATGGTTTTCCGCATCCCGCTTGTCATTGCTGGATATAATCAGCGCCACCAGGCGCGCAAATGGAGGCAGTGAGGAATTTCGGCGCATGGCGATTTCGCGTTCGTAAAACGCGTCACGATCACCCGTTGCAATTGCTGCGATTACCGGGTGATCCGGAGCATAGGTTTGCAGCAGCCCAACTGATTCGCCTCCTGCACGTCCTGCCCGACCGGTCACCTGGGAGAGGAGTTGAAATGTGCGTTCTGCAGCCCTTGGATCACCATTGGCCAGACCAAGGTCCGCGTCAACCACACCAACACAGGTCATTTGGGGGAAGTTATGCCCCTTGGCCACAAGCTGCGTCCCGATGACGATATCAACTTCACCCTTTGCAATCGCCTCCAGTTCCAGGCGCAAGCGGGATACACCCCCTGCCATGTCCGAGGACAAGACAATTATACGTGCATCGGAAAACTGCGCATCAACTTCCTCGGCCAACCGTTCCACACCCGGTCCACAGGCCACCAGATGATCAAGCGTGCCGCAATTGGTGCAGGCTTCCGGCGTCGGTTCACTATGGCCGCAATGATGGCATTGCAATTGCTGCCGAAACCGGTGCTCTACCAACCAGGCTGAGCAGTTTTTGCACTCAAATCGAAACCCGCAAACCCGGCATAGTGTCAATGGGGCATACCCCCGGCGATTGAGAAACAGCAATGCCTGTTCGCCACGCTCAATCGCGTCGCCCATGGCCTTGGTCAAAACAGGAGACAGAAATTTGCCGCGCGGCGGTGGATTGCTCCGCATGTCTATGGTTGCCAGATTGGGCAGAACAGCATCACCATGCCGCTTCTTCATTACCACACGGTCATACCGACCCATATCTGCAGTCACGCGACTCTCAATGCTCGGTGTGGCTGATGACAAGATACAGGGGATTTTACCGATGGATGACCGGACTACAGCCATATCGCGAGCATTATAGAAGACACGATCTTCTTGCTTATAGGCACTGTCATGTTCTTCATCAACAATGATGAGACCAAGCTCGCCAAACGGTAGGAACAGAGCAGAGCGGGCACCGGCAATCACACGCACCTGCCCCGTTGCAACCTGCCGCCAGACTTTTTCACGCATTTTTGGTGCAAGTCCTGAGTGCCAAGGGCCGGGCGGAGCCCCAAAACGCTCTTCAAATCGCTCCAGAAACGAAGTCGTGAGCGCGATTTCAGGCAATAGAATCAGAACTTGCTTGCCTGCCCGCAAGGTCGCCGCAACTGCTTCAAAATAAACTTCGGTTTTTCCTGATCCGGTTACTCCGTCGACAAGGGTACAGGAATAGGCCAGCTTCTCCACATTTGCGCACAGTGCGCCAGCAGCACGGCTTTGCTCCTTGCTGAGGTCAGGTTTGGCATGATCTGGGTCGGGTGGCGTCACAACCGGAGCCGGGGGAATCTGAATCGGCTCAAACAGCTTCTGTTTGATCAACCCGTCCACAACAGAGGTTGACGTCCCAGCAGCATGGGCCAGACCGCTTCTTGTCCAGGCGAGATAATCGCTCCCATCGCGGGTTTCTTCCACCAGTTCAAGAACGCGCCTACGAGCATCGGTCAACCTTTCCGGTTGACCTCCAACATATCTGATGCCTTCAAGCGGCATTTCCGGATCAAGCGCACCGGGAGCACGCAGCAGTGAGCGCAAAACCATGCCTGGTGGCGAGATCGTATAGTCTGCAACCCAGTCAACAAAGCGACGCATTTCTTTGGTCAGGGGTGGGCAATCGAATTTGTGATCCACAGCCCTAAGTTTTGCAGGATCAATCTTGTCTAGTTCAACTGGAGAATCCCATACGACCGCTGCAACTTTTCGTGGCCCCAGCGGCACTTGCACAAAATCTCCCGGCGACGGGTTCAGATCTTGCGAAACGCTGTAGGAATAGGGCCGGTCTGCCGGAATCGGCAAAAGTACGCTCACCGTCTTTTCGATTTGGCGCGATGCAGCTGATTCTGGATTTTTACTTGCGGGTTCCAATTAATGCCTTTTCCCACGTGACCTTGATACATGGGTGAGTTATGACAGAGAAAATTCACGCCCCACTATGGGCGTAATCATTTGGAGACGCACCTATGAAATTCTTTCTGGACACAGCAGATGTGGATGAAATCTGCCATTGGAATTCCACCGGGTTGCTGGACGGCGTAACGACAAATCCATCCCTCATCCTGAAATCCGGGCGTGATATCAAGGAAGTGCTGGCTGAAATCTGCGACATTGTTGATGGCGATGTTTCCGGAGAAGTGGCTGCAACCGATTGTGACACGAT
>JBPCWM010000233.1:0-13446 GCA_051009515.1 Rhizobiaceae bacterium
CGGCCGGCGGGACCTGTGAAGATGACTTCAGGCATGGCATACTCCATCTGCAACCAGGAAAGAGTCTGGCAGCGACAATTTGCGCGGGGTCCAACACCCTAAATCTTGCCTGTTGGCTTGACGAAGGGGCGGGCTCTTTCTAACCTAGTTTAGAACAATTCAAATGTGCAAAACGATCCGAACTGAATTGGCATCGCCCTGCGAAAGCCGTACATAGGCCATTCAGCCCCGCAATTTCAAGGAAAATTGGACGTTGGAGTTTCCAGCGTCCTTATCTGGTAAACAAGCATGTCATCGCCCCGCGCTTATCTAGACTACAATGCCAGTGCGCCTATGCGTCCGCAGGTGGTCGCCTCTATGAACGAAGTTTTTGCACAACCAGGCAATGCATCATCGGTTCACGGGGAGGGCAGGCACTATCGAAAGCTTATTGAACTGGCGCGAAATCAGTTGGCTGATCTGGTGCATGGCGAATCAGATGGAGTTACATTCACCAGCAGCGCCACAGAAGCTGCCCATCTCGCCCTGACCCCCGATATTCACAGTGATGGACAATTGAGGGCCGCCGACAGGCTTTATGTGTTGGCGACCGAACATCCCTGTGTTCTGGCAGGAGGGAGATTTGAAACAGATCAAATCGTAACAGTGCCCGTGAAGGCGAATGGACTTGTCGATCTTGAGGCGTTGAATGCGTTGGTTAACCAAAACGGTGAACATATTCCTTATCTCGCCATACAATTAGCCAATAGCGAAACGGGTATTATTCAACCTGTTGCTGAAGCATCAACCATGATCCGGCTCAAGGGTGGATATACACTGTGTGATGCCGTTCAGGCCGTTGGGCGCATTGATGTCGATATCAGTGATCTGGGTGTCGATTTTCTTATCTTGTCCGCTCATAAAATCGGCGGACCGCAGGGAATTGGTGCATTGATCAGCGCTCATCAGGTTCTGACACTTCCAGCGGTAATTCGCGGTGGTGGACAGGAAAGCAATCGGCGCGCCGGTACGGAAAACACAGCTGCCATTGCAGGGTTTGGTGTTGCCGCTGAACTTGCCTCGCAGCAGCTGGAAAACATTTCCGAAATCAAGTTGCTGAGGGACTCGATTGAAGCAAGTCTTCTCCCTATATGTGCCGGGAACGGATTGAATGACCGGTTGACGATTTTTGGAGCTGACGTGGATCGCGTATGTAATACTTGCCTCTTTGGAGTTGAGGGACTAAGAGCGGAGACCGCCTTGATAGCCTTTGATCTTGACGGTGTTGCAGTTTCAAGCGGCTCAGCCTGTTCTTCCGGCAAGGTGGGCGGCAGTCATGTTCTAAAAGCCATGCAGGTAGATGACACTGTGGCCAGAGGGGCTATCAGGGTTAGTCTGGGCTGGAATTCAACTCGTAACGATGTCGAGAAGTTTGAAAAATCATTTGCGCGCATAACAAAACGCCTGAGTGAAATGACTTCAGTTGCGCAAAAATCAGGAATGGCCGGAGCTGCCTGAGCAGCACCAGCGAGAAGGAAGCGAGAAGAATATGGTAGCGGTTCAAGAAACCATCGATACCGTCAAAACCCTGGATTTGGACCAGTACAAGTACGGTTTTTCGACCGATATTGAGTCCGACAAGGCACCGAAAGGGTTGGACGAAAATACTATTCGTTTCATTTCCGCCAAAAAGGGTGAACCGGAATGGATGCTGAAATGGCGACTGGAAGCTTTTGAACGCTGGAAAACCATGGTGGAGCCCGAATGGGCACGGGTGGACTACGACAAGATCGACTATCAGGATATCTACTACTACGCCGCCCCGAAAAATTTTGAAGACGGGCCTAAGTCTCTCGACGAAGTCGATCCGGAACTGCTGCGCACATATGAAAAGCTGGGAATTCCGCTGCGTGAACAGGAAATCCTTGCTGGCGTCGTCAAGCCGCAAGTTGCAGAGGAAGACCGTGAAGAGGATCTTGGTGACAATATCTACAAGTCCGGTCGTGTGGCTGTGGACGCGGTTTTCGATTCAGTATCAGTGGTGACCACCTTCCGCGACGAGTTGGCAAAGGCAGGCGTGATTTTCTGTTCCATCACTGAGGCGATCAAGGAATACCCGGAACTTGTCCAAAAATATCTGGCCACAGTCGTGCCTGTCACAGACAATTTTTTTGCGACCCTGAACTGCGCCGTTTTTACCGATGGCACATTTGTTTATGTTCCAGAGGGCGTGCGCTGCCCAATGGAGTTGTCGACCTACTTCCGCATCAATGAACAAAATACCGGACAATTCGAGCGCACCCTTATCATAGCAGAAAAAGGGTCTTACGTATCCTATCTGGAAGGCTGTACTGCGCCACAGCGCGATGAAAACCAGCTTCACGCAGCCGTAGTGGAACTTGTGGCGATGGATGATGCCGAGATCAAATACTCCACTGTGCAGAATTGGTATCCCGGCGATGATGAGGGCAAGGGAGGCATTTACAACTTTGTCACCAAGCGTGGTGATTGTCGCGGCAAGAATTCGAAAATCTCCTGGACCCAGGTTGAGACCGGCTCAGCGGTTACATGGAAATATCCAAGTTGCATTCTGCGTGGCGACGGATCGCGGGGAGAGTTTTATTCGATTGCAGTTTCCAATGGAATGCAGCAGGTAGATAGCGGCACCAAAATGCTGCATTTGGGAAAGAATACCACAAGCCGGATCATCTCCAAGGGGATTAGCGCCGGTCGCTCCTCCAACACTTATCGCGGGCAGGTTAGCGTGGGGCGCCGTGCGGATTCAGCGCGGAATTTCACCCAGTGCGACAGTTTGCTGATTGGCGATCAGTGCGGAGCCCACACGGTTCCCTATATCGAAGCCAAGAACAAGGATGCCCAGCTTGAGCATGAGGCAACCACATCGAAGATTTCAGACGACCAACTGTTTTACTGTCTGCAACGCGGCATTCCCGAAGAAGAGGCCATTGCCTTGATAGTCAACGGTTTCGTCAAGGAAGTGATTCAGGAATTACCCATGGAATTTGCCGTTGAGGCCCAAAAGCTGATCGGCATCAGTCTGGAAGGCTCTGTTGGGTAGTGGATCGCACGCGGCTTCTCTCGTCAGTATGGATGCGGGCAATTGTCTTTCTTTGGATGATTGTATTTCCAATCCTCTTCATCGCCATTCCCGGCTTGGAAATGGTGCAGGGAGAACGGGAATGGGGTGTGACACCGGGTTGGGCATTTGCCGTATGGGTCCTCGGCCCTTTGGCTGTGGCCATAGTTTTTAAATATGCGGGAAATGGTGATTGAACCATTCCCGGGACAAGGGAAAAAGGCTCTGCAATAAGAGCGAAAGAGATAATAGTTATGCTTGAAATCAAAGACCTCCATGTGCGCATCGCAGAAGATGAAACGGAAATCATTCGCGGCCTGAATCTCAGCGTAGCCGCAGGGGAAGTTGCAGCCATTATGGGCCCCAACGGTTCTGGCAAATCAACTCTGTCCTATGTGCTTTCCGGTAAGGAAGATTACGAAGTCACCCAGGGGTCAATCACCTATAACGGAGAAGACCTGCTGGAAATGGACGTATCCGAGCGTGCAGCCGCCGGTGTTTTCCTGGCATTTCAATACCCGGTTGAAATTCCAGGCGTTCCGACAATGACCTTCCTGAAAGAAGCAATGAACTCTCAACGCAAGGAACGCGGCGAAGAAGCCTTGACGACTCCTGAATTCATCAAGCGAGTCCGCACTGCTGCAGCAGATCTCAAGATCGACTTCAACATGCTGAAACGCCCAGTCAATGTCGGCTTTTCCGGTGGAGAAAAGAAGCGTGCCGAAATTCTTCAAATGTCGCTTCTTGAACCCAAATTGTGTGTGCTGGACGAAACGGATTCCGGTTTGGACATCGATGCGCTGAAGGTCGTATCCGACGGTGTTAACATGTTGCGCGACCCCAACCGGGCCGTGATTGTGATCACCCACTATCAACGCCTTCTGGACCACATCGTGCCCGATACTGTCCACGTACTTTCCAAGGGTGCCATCGTCAAGTCCGGCGACAAGTCGCTGGCGCTGGAGCTTGAAGAAAAAGGGTATGCCGACATTATTGCGGCTGCAGCATAAGGCGATCATGACCATGAATGCTCATACACCACGCATCCTGACGGATGGCGAAACGGCACTGATCAACGCTTTTGAAGCTCGTTTTGGGGCAGATCTGTCGGACGCAAACCGACTTGCCGCTATCGGTTTGTTAAAAGACAAGGGCTTGCCAACCCGCCGCGTAGAGGCGTTCCACTACACGGATTTACGCGCTCTCATTAAAGGTGGATGGACAGTTGCAGACCGGCCTGACGATGAGGCCGCGCTGGCCATCGGTGCGGCCTTTCCCCGACTGGTCAGCGATGCAGCCGTGCTGCATTTCTGCAATGGATATCATCTCGATCGGGGTGAAGACATGCCCGATGGGATCAGCCTGCGTCAGGCTCTGCCTCAGTTGGAGGCTCCATCTGATAATGGGCAAATCGTTGAAGCAATCAATCTTGCGTTTGCCGATGCGGGAGTAAATCTGGAGGTTGCAGCCGATAACGAAATCCAACGTACCGTTGGCTTGGTCCACGCACATGCGGGTAAATCAGACACATTGTCTGCGGTGCGCAATTCCATTCATGTGGGCGCACGGTCTAAATCCAGATTCATAGACCGGGCGATTGGCCCGGACAATGCATGCTATCTGCATTCATCTGTGGTGCAATTGAAACTGGAAGAGGGCGCTACTGTCGACTACATCATGTCCATCGAAGATGGTGATGCAGCCCAGCGTCTTGCGCGACTGAATGTCGAACTTGCAGCTGATGCAACGCTGAACCTCTTCATTCTCAACGCCGGTGGCAAGCTGGTGCGTCAGGAAATCAGCTTCGATGTTGTTGGTGAGGGCGCCAGTTTGAACATTTCAGGTGTCAATCTGATCGGTGGTGAAGCCCATATCGATGTGACATCCATTATTACTCACCAAGTCCCCAATACCAATGCGACCGAGACCTTCAGAAATGTTGCGACCGGGCGTGGGCGCGGCGTTTTCCAGGGACAAATCAATGTTCGCCAACCAGCCCAGCTGACCGACGCACGTATGGCCTGCAACACTTTGCTGCTTTCTGATGAATGCGATTTCTCGGCCAAGCCGGAGCTTGAGATTTTTGCGGATGATGTTCAGTGCGCCCATGGTGCGACTGTGACCGATCTGGAAGAAAGTTACATGTTCTATCTGATGGCGCGGGGCATTCCGGAAATTCGGGCTCGACGCCTGTTGATCAAAGCCTTTGTTGCTGAAATCGTTGAAGAAATGGAAGACGAAGGTCTGGTCGAGGCGCTCGAAGCGCGCATTGATGTATGGATGGAGCGCCATGTCTGACCTTCCGGTGAACGTTGATCACTGTGTCATTCATGTATCCGACTGGGAAACAGCCAGGGATTTTTACACCCGTGTGATGGGGGCAGAAGCACTTGAGGTTCCAAACGGCTATGTGTTCCGCTGGGGCGCTGTGCAGCTCAATTGTCAAGGTCCGAACAAGTTTGCTGAGCCCAGGGCGCGTATTCCAGTTGAACCTGGCAACAGCGACCTTTGCTTTCGGTGGAGCGGGCCGATTGACGACGCCGTCAATCACCTGAAATCACAACAGGTTGCAATTGAGCTTGGCCCCGTCGAACGGTTTGGCGCAGGAAATGGCGGAACAAGTGTTTATTTTCGCGATCCGGATGGATCGCTGATGGAGTTCATTTCCTATGACAGCTAGTTCATTTGATATCGATGCCATTCGCGCCGATTTTCCGATTCTGCAGCGTGAGGTGCATGGCAAGCCACTGGTTTATCTAGATAATGGTGCATCTGCTCAAAAGCCGCAGGCGGTGATTGATGCTGTTAGCCATGCCTATGCAAATGAATATGCAAACGTACATCGTGGCCTGCATTTTTTGTCCAATGCAGCTACAGACGCATATGAAGCCGCGCGCGGCAAGGTTCGCCAATTTTTGAATGCGCCTGATGATGATACGATCGTCTTTACTAGCGGCACCACAGAGGCAATTAATCTTGTTGCCTACGGATATGCGATGCCCAACCTGAAAGAGGGTGATGAAATTGTTCTCTCCATCATGGAGCACCATTCCAACATAGTTCCATGGCATTTCCTGCGTGAGCGACAGGGAGTCAAGCTTAACTGGGTGAATTGCGACGACAACGGCGCCGTCACCCTTGAAGATGTGGCAGCAGCCTGCAATGAACGCACAAAGATTATTGCAATCACCCATATGTCAAACGTCACCGGGTCCGTTTTGCCGGTCAAAGACATTTGTGAGATGGCCCATTCGCGCGGCATCAAGGTCCTGGTGGACGGATCTCAGGGTGCAGTGCATATGCCGGTTGATGTTCAGGACATGGACTGCGATTTTTATTGCATCACCGGCCACAAGCTCTACGGGCCATCAGGAATTGGCGTTCTTTACGGCAAGAAGGAAGCCTTGCAGGTCATGCGGCCGTTCCAGGGTGGTGGTGAAATGATTCTTGATGTGACGCTGGACGATGTCACCTATAATGATCCTCCCCACCGGTTTGAGGCCGGAACACCGCCAATCGTGCAAGCAATAGGATTGGGCGCGGCTCTGGACTATATGGAGTCGCTCGGTCGTGAAAGGATCGCAGATCATGAAGCCGATTTGCGCGACTATGCCCGCCAGAGACTGCGCGAAATCAACGCCTTGTGCATCGTGGGCGATACGCCCGACAAGGGTGCAATTTTCTCTTTTGAACTGGAGGGTATCCACTCTCACGATGTTTCCATGGTGATTGACCGGGCTGGGGTTGCGGTTCGCGCAGGCACACATTGTGCCCAGCCCCTCTTGAAACGCTTTGGCACTACCTCCACTTGCAGGGCAAGCTTTGGGCTGTACAATACACGTCAGGAAGTTGATGTTCTGGTCGAATCGCTAGAAAAGGCGAGAAAGTTTTTCTCATGAGTGAACAAACCCTCACTGCAGCAGATATGGAAACCGGCCCAAATGCTGCAGCCATTGGCGAAAACACTGCCAGTTCGATCTCTCAGGACGAGCTTGACCGGCTGACCAGGGATATTATTGCCGCGCTCAAAACAGTTTATGACCCCGAAATTCCGTCTGATATTTACGAAATTGGCCTGATCTATCGCATCGACATGGATGACAATCGTATGGTTGATATTGATATGACCCTGACGGCGCCTGGCTGCCCTGTCGCCGGAGAAATGCCAATCTGGGTTGAGAACGCGGTTAGCATGGTAGAGGGCGTTTCAGGCGTCACAGTGAACATGGTGTTTGATCCGCCATGGACGCCGGAAAGATTGAGTGAAGAAGCGCAGATCGCCCTTGGATGGTATGTATAGGCGACCCGGTGGTTTGGGTTTGGTAATGGATATTTGGAGCTGAAGATGAGCAGATTTGCAGTCATGACTCTGACCGATGCCGCCACTGAGCGCGTGGCAGAGATTGTTGACGCCGCAAACGAAGGCGCTGAAGGTATCCGTGTAGGGGTTAAGAACGGTGGCTGCGCCGGTATGGAATACACAATTGACCTGGTCTCAGAGGCCAACCCCAAGGACGACAGAATCGAGGCCGGAGATCATGCCGTCTATATCGCTCCTGAAGCAGTTCTGTTTTTGCTAGGTACGCAAATGGACTATGAAGTCACCAAACTGCGTTCCGGATTTGTATTCAACAACCCCAATCAGACCTCTGCCTGTGGCTGTGGTGAAAGCGTAACGCTTACGCCGGCGTCCCCTGAAGCACTTGAAAACGCCTGAGCATATGCAGCGGTGAGGGGGCAGGATTGGTTGACTGGAATAAATGCAGGGCTGGAGGTGGGACTTGCAATATCTGCATGACATCTCTGCTCTGGTTTTCTTGACTGATTGGCAATATGGATCAACGAGTTGGCAGGTGAGTAAACGCTCACATCTCGTAACGATCCGATCAACGCAATGGATTGAACTGAATTCATGGTCACGCTTCTTGACACGGTAAAGGAAAACCGCCCCCGGCATCCAGAAAAGGAACATCGGCCAGATCAACCCGTGTTGAAGAAACCGGATTGGATCAGAGTGCGGGCTTCATCCTCACCGGTCTTTGCGGAAACCAAGGATATCGTGAAGGAAAACAATCTCGTCACCGTTTGTGAGGAGGCGGGGTGCCCCAACATTGGTGAATGCTGGTCCAAGAAACATGCAACCATGATGATCATGGGCGATACTTGCACGAGAGCTTGCGCATTTTGCAATGTACGCACTGGCAAGCCCGATCCGCTTGATGCTCAGGAACCCGTCAAAGTTGCAATCGCAGTGGCCAAACTTGGTCTCAAACATGTGGTAATTACATCTGTTGACCGCGATGATCTTGATGATGGCGGTGCAGTCCATATAGCCGATACCATCCATGCCATCCGCGAAGCATCGCCAACCACGACGATAGAAGTACTGACACCAGATTTTTTACGCAAAGACGGCGCATTAGAGGTTGTTGTTAATGCAAAACCTGATGTTTTTAATCACAATATTGAGACTGTGCCCGGCCGCTATCTGACGGTTCGTCCAGGTGCCCGCTATTATCATTCCATCCGTTTGCTGGAACGGGTCAAGGAGCTTGATCCTACCATGTTTACCAAATCTGGCCTGATGGTCGGGTTTGGTGAAACGCGCAATGAAGTGTTGCAACTCATGGACGATTTGCGCAGCGCCAATGTGGACTTTTTGACCATTGGCCAATATCTGCAGCCCACCAAAAAGCACCACAAGATCGACCGGTTCATCACTCCAGATGAGTTCAAGTCCTATGAAACTACAGCCTATGCAAAAGGGTTTCTGTTGGTGTCTTCAAGCCCGTTGACCCGATCATCCTATCATGCAGACGAAGATTTTGCCCGGTTGCGCACGGCCCGTGACCAACATCTGGCCTCCTTGCGGTAAAACCCATCGTGCCGCATTTTGAAAAGATACACCCGGTAATGCACCCGGCGCAGGATATGTTCGATCTGGTCGCAGACATAGATCGTTATCCTGAATTTGTTCCGTTGTGCCAGAGCCTCAATACGCGTTCGTCACGCCAAAAAGGGGGCAGGGAGATCAGATTGGCAGACATGACTGTCGGATATAAATCAATCCGCGAAACCTTTACATGCCAGGTCGTTCTCAATCCTGCGGACAGCGAGATACTTGCCAGCTACATAGATGGGCCGTTCAAATTTCTTGAAAATCGCTGGTTTTTCGAAACAACAGGCAAAACAACCTGCAACGTACACTTCAAACTGGATTATGAGTTCAAAAGCAGGGCATTGGCGCTGTTGATGGGGTCCATGTTTGACCGTGCCTTTGCCAAATTTACCCAGGCTTTTGAGGAAAGAGCCGATGAATTGTATGGTGGGCGGAAAGTAGTTTAGTCCAGCGCATTGATCAGCATTTCCAGGGCTGTCTTGACCGTGAGGTGTCGCACAGCCGCGCGATCAGCTGCTCCCATATCAGCAAACCGAAATTCCCGCACATCTGCCAGTTCGTCTATTCCCTGTACTGCAATATAGACCAGGCCAACTGGTTTTTCGTTCGTTCCTCCACCTGGCCCGGCAACTCCGGTTACGGCAACCGCAAATTGAGAGCGAGAGTTGGCCAGCGCACCGGCGACCATGGCCCGTGCCACGGTGGAGGACACTGCGCCCTTGGACTGGATTGTTTCCATAGGCACATCGAGTAATTCATTCTTGGCTTCGTTGGAATAAGTTATGAAGCCGCGGTCCAAAACGGCAGAAGAGCCCGGAATTTCCGTCATTGCACCTGCAATCAGCCCGCCAGTGCAGCTTTCGGCAGTAGAAATGGTTATATTTTGCTCGATTGCCCGCTCAATGAGACGTTTTGCAAGTTCCTCAATCATCCATGTTCCCCATCACTACCGTGGCCGTGGCAATTGCGACCATTCCCTCACCACGTCCGATAAAGCCGCGGCTTTCATTGGTTGTAGCTTTGACTGATATTCGACCCATTTCAATACCTGAAATATCCGCTATTGCCTGACGCATCGCATCGCGATGAGGGCCTATCTTTGGAGCTTCGCAAACCAACGTGACATCCAAATGGGTGATGTGGCCACCTTCTTCCTCTACGCGGGCCACCGCAAATTGAAGGAACTGATCTGATTTTGCAGCACTCCATTTTGGGTCCGACGGCGGAAAGTGACTGCCAATATCGCCGCTACTCACCGTGGCCAGCAATGCGTCGGTCAGCGCGTGCAACCCGACATCAGCGTCAGAATGGCCCTTAAGGGTCTGATTGTGCACCAGTTCAACGCCACAGAGGTAAATTCGGTCTCCATCGACAAATTGGTGCGTGTCGTATCCATGACCGACGCGAATATCCGGAATTGGCATTGCAGACTTCTTTCTTGCGTTAATCATGTCCTGGGCGGTTGTCAGTTTGATATTGTTCACCGATCCTTCGACCACACAAACATTTACACCATGCCATTCAGCAATTGCGGTATCGTCGGTGAAATCGAAGCGCTTGGCAGCGCTGGCTGTAAGATGCGCCATTAAAATAGTATCAAATTCGAATCCTTGAGGCGTTTGAGCAGCAAACAGCCCATCGCGACTAACCGTTTCGACTACAATGTTGTGATCATCGGTACGTTTGAGTGTATCGCTTACTGCAATGGCAGGAAGAACAGCTTGGTGACGCTGCAATCCCACCAATACGCGGTCGATCGTGTCGTGATCAACATAAGGCCGGGCTGCATCATGGATAAGAACGCGGTCCGGTTTGGAATCAATTAAAGCCTGTAAACCTGCAAACACCGACAATTGGCGCGTGGCTCCACCAAGTACGGGGGGCAGTATTTTAGGAGAAGAACACGCACATTGGTGATACAGATCCTCATCATCTCCATGGATCACCACAATCACCAAATCTATGTCTTGATGGGACACAAAGGCCTGCATGGTCCGATTGAGCACAGATTTTGTACCCGCAAATTGGTATTGCTTGGGACCATTGCCGTTATCAGCGCGACTGCCGCGGCCTGCCGCGACGATGACAACTGCAGTTTTTGTGGCTTGACTGTTCATGGTCGGGATTTCGCACGCTGGCTTAATTGTCGCAAGTGATGGTACCAATTAAACAAACGCTTGCGCTGACAGTTGGATTTGCTTAGAAAAGCGCCATGCCGGAAGATTGCCTAAAATTTACCCATCCATCCGTGGATATTGGACCGATGACATTGCGCAACAGGGCTGTTCTGGCACCAATGTCGGGTGTGTCAGATGTCCCGTTTCGACGTCTTGCCTGGGAATTTGGGGCAGGCATGGTCGTTTCCGAAATGGTGGCAAGCGAAGCCTTGACCACCGGGCAAGAAGAGATGCGGTTAAAGGCGGAATCTGCCGGTTTACCAGTGCATATTGTGCAGTTGGCCGGACGTCAGGCGAGCTGGATGTCAGAAGCCACCCGCATGGCGGAACAGGCTGGTGCAAATGCCATTGATATCAATATGGGGTGCCCTTCCAAGCGGGTCACAACCGGGTATTCCGGCTCTGCTCTGATGCGTGATCTTGATCACGCCATGACACTGATTGATGCGGTTTTGTCGGCTACCCGATTGCCTGTGACCTTGAAGATGCGCCTGGGCTGGGATGAAAGCGCGATCAACGCTCCAGAACTTGCTGAGCGGGCTGAACGAGCAGGCGTGCAAATGATCACCGTGCACGGCCGCACTCGCAACCAGTTTTACAAGGGCAAGGCGGACTGGACCAAGGTCCGGGCCGTGCGCGAGAAGATAAAGGTTCCACTGATTGTAAATGGCGATATTGTTGATGTTGCATCCGCCCGGGCAGCTTTGGCAGAATCCGGTGCTGACGGTGTAATGATAGGACGCGGTAGCTACGGTGCGCCCTGGTTGCCTGGCCAGATTGGAGCTGCATTGGATGGTGAGACATTGCCAATCGCGCCTGTTGGTAAAGAGCTGGCCGGAATTGTATCCAGCCATTATGAGGAAATCCTGTCGTTCTACGGCTTTGAACTGGGCCTGCGCAATGCGCGCAAGCATCTCGATTGGTACAGCGCGGGACTTTCGTCGCATCAGGACTACAAGACTTTGCGCCGGCAGTTGATGACCAGCCAGAAGCCGAATGAGGTCCATGCACTTCTTGATTTGATTTTCGCACTTGATTCCCCACAACGAGCGGTGGCCTGAACATGAATGGCACTGAATCTTTATCTGGAAGTTTGCCAACAGCGGTGTTGAATGCGCTGCCCCATCCCGTATTCATGATCGCCAAGGATGGTGGTTTTGAATTTGTAAATGCTGCAGCAGAAAACTTCTTTCAGTCCAGTTTCACCGTGCTGAAAAACCGGACATTTGGTTGGTTTTTGCCTGACGGCAGTCCGATGCGCACGTTGATTGAGCAGGTTCAGGAAACCCGCTCTCCCATCAGTGAGTACAGAGTTGATGTTTCCACACCCAGACTGGGGGGAGAGCGTTTTGTCGATGTTTATGTTGCGCCTGTAGTGGAGCATCCAGACAGCGTCGTGGTGTTGCTGCAAGTGCGTTCCATGGCGGACACGCTGGACAAGCAACTGACCCATCGCGGAGCTGCCCGCACAGTAACAGGGCTTGCGTCCATGCTGGCGCATGAGATCAAAAATCCGCTATCCGGGATTCGCGGTGCCGCGCAACTGCTTGAAGCTCATAGCGATGAAGATGATCGTGCGCTAACGCGGCTCATCACCGATGAGACGGACCGCATTGTCAGGTTGGTGGATCGTATGGAAGTGTTTTCAGATGAACGGCCAATCGAGCGTGACCCGGTCAATGTTCATTCTGTTTTGGAGCACGTCAAAAATCTGGCGCGCAGCGGGTTCGCCAGCAACGTAAAAATCGTCGAGCGTTATGATCCATCCCTGCCACCGGTGCTGGGCAATCGCGATCAACTGGTTCAGGTGTTTCTTAATCTCGTCAAGAACGCCTGTGAGGCGATGATTGGGATGGAGGATGCAGAAATCGTGTTGAGCACGGCCTATCAGCCCGGTATGAGCGTTGCGGCGCCCGGAAGTCGTGAACGTGTTTCCTTGCCCATTGCGCTGACCGTATCCGACAATGGACCGGGTATTCCCGACGAATTGCAAACCTACATGTTTGATCCCTTTGTCTCCAGCAAAACCAATGGATCAGGTCTGGGTTTGGCTTTGGTCGCCAAGATCATTGGCGACCATGGTGGTGTCATTTCCTGTGATCGACAACCAGACCAAACCAATTTTCGGGTATTGATGCCCATGTGGTCCGAAGAACGGAAGAGTTAAAATTCATGGCCGAAATTCTGATCGCTGATGATGATGCTGCAATTCGCACGGTCCTGTCACAAGCCCTGTCGCGCGAAGGCTATGATGTTCGCGTCACTTCAAATGCCACCACCTTGTGGCGTTGGAC
>JBPCWM010000234.1:0-3120 GCA_051009515.1 Rhizobiaceae bacterium
GTGCGGTGCGGTGCCCTGCGCAATTGTCGATTCTGGAGTCAATTTGCCGCTTCTGAAAGTGCCGACAATCTTGTCGTAGTTTTTGATCTTCGAAGTATCCATCGCCTGCAGGTTGCCGGCACCCCAAACCTTTTTACAGATCCAGTATTCGATATCAGCGATATCGAAAGACTTTGGTTGAGTCGCCGCACGCTGAGTCACCGAGTCAGAGTCCAACGCGGTCATTTCCAGAGTGAAGCCCAGGTCTTCTTTGACCTTTTGCGCTACTTCATTGAGATTGGACACACCGGTGCCAAACTGGCGCAGCGTCACGTTCTTTATGTTTTGCGCCCACACAGTTGGAAATCCGGTTACCAGACTGGATCCAACCGCAGCACCGGCAACGGCAACAGATCCCTTCAAAAGCGACCGCCTGCTAAGTGCGCTTTTAGGTTTATTGTTCTTTACATCAATCATTTTAGGTTCCTACCTTTGAGTTGCTTTTTTTGGCACCTTGCTTGGATCAACCCGCTAGCAAATGCGCATCATCCGTCTTCCAGGAGAGAAGAACGGTTTCCCCAACTTCGATTGGACTGTGAAAAAATTCGGAGTCGGGAATTTCTGCTGAAATCTCTGAATGCTGCTCGGATTGGGCCAGCAGGATGACCCTGGAACCCAGGTATTCGACTTCCGATACCGTGGCATTCAGTGAGTTTTGAGTTGGTTTTTTGGCGACCTTAACCCGATCTGACCGAATTGAGACTTTGCCCTGTTTGGCTTCGACAATGTTATGGCCGCCAATGAAACGGGCAACGAATTCTGTCCTTGGCGCATTGTAAACGTCAAGTGCTGAACCGGCCTGTTCGATGCGCCCCTCATTCATCACGACGATGAGGTCTGCCAGCGCCAATGCCTCATCCTGGGTGTGGGTGACGTGAATGAACGGAATGCCAAGGCCACGCTGCAGGGCTTTCAATTCGCTTCTTATCTTGCCGCGCAAAAACGGGTCCAGTGCAGACAAAGGTTCGTCCAGCAGCATGATCTGTGGATCTGTAATCATGGAACGGGCCAAAGCCACCCTTTGCTGTTGCCCACCGGATAGTTGTGTAGGCAGCCGTTCCGCCAAAGCCGAAAGCTGGACCCGAACGAGTAATTCTTCAGCCGTTTGCTGTCTTACCGCCTTATCGATTCCCCGCATCTTCAGTGGAAAGGCCACATTGTCGCGCACGCTGAGATGCGGAAACAATGCGTAGCTTTGAAACATCATCGACGATCCGCGGTCGGCGGGAGGAAGATCGGTAATATTGTTCTGATCGAGAAGAATGTCGCCTGAAGTCACGACTTCATGACCAGCGATCATCCGCAACAAGGATGACTTGCCGCAACCGGACGGCCCCAAGATGCACACATACTGCTCGGCACCGGTTGTCAGACTGATACCATCAACCGCAGTGACCTGACCGTATTTCTTTGTCAGGTTGCTTAACTCTAAATGTTTGTGCAACGTGCTCATCAAGCTCTTTCTAATCTGGATGTCAGACTGCCAATTGTTATTGATGCTGAGAACAGCTAAATATGCATCTGACTGCTGCAATTTTTGCAGCAATAGGAAAGCCGAATGCGTCATCTGAACCTCTTCGAAAGTGTGGAGCAAATTGCCCAATTGGGATCGATAAGAGCTGCAGCGGAAGCCATGTCAATCACGTCAACAGCCTTGAACCGCCAAATTCTTGCGCTTGAGCAGGAACTCGGTCAGCCAATTTTTGAACGATTACCGCGGGGTGTTCGGCTAAATATTGCCGGCGAAATGTTCCTGATCCACGCTCGGCAACAGTTGCGCGATTTTGAACGCATGAAAATCCAACTGGCAGATTTATCTGGCGTTCGACGAGGCCACGTCACAATTGCCTCCACGCAGGCGGCTATTCCTTATTTTTTGCCGCGTCAGATCAGCGAATATCTGGATCAACATCCCGGTGTAACCTTCAAGGTCAACCCTTGCGACATCGAAACCGCTCAGGAACAGCTAACGAGCCTGGAAGCCGATCTCGCAATTGTATTTGAGCCGCTGAAACGTAATGACTTCCAAATTGTTGAAAGCGTGCAGCAAGAGATCGTTGCAATCTTTGACAAAGGACACCCTCTGGCGCATGGCACCGGCCCGGTGCGATTGAGCGATTGCCTGCAACATCCTCTTGCTTTACCTGCAGATGTGACAGGGGTGCGCAATCTGCTTGAGATCGCCTTGCAGCTTCGTAATCAAACCATGGATATTTCACTAGAATGCGAAGATTCGCACATGTTGTTGAATGCATCAAAGTTGGGGCATCTCGTCACCTTTGATATCCCGCTTGGTCTTTCGCAACAATATTTGCGTGATAATGGGCTCCTATGGCGCTCGGTGGATCAACGGGACATACCGCGTGGATCGCTTTTCATCGGCCAGTTGAAGGATCGCTCTCTTTCAGTTGCAGCTTCCAAGTTTGCTGTCCAGGTGGTGTCCGCACTGCAACATCAATCCACGCTCTGCGATTAATTGGACGATATGACGTGATGAGCGAACGCACAGCTTTTAGGCCTGCGCCATGGAAGGCAGCTTGGTCCACATGTCGGCCATTCGAGGTAAGTCACGGCCTCCGATTTTGAATGGCGGCTTTAGTCCAATTGGCCAATATCGATCTAAGTTCGAGTATGGGCCGGCACTTACGCCGACCCATGTCCGCTTCTAGATTTCAACACCCTCAGAAATCGTAAGAGCATCTTCGAGGTCAACACCGAGATATCGCACTGTACCACGAAACCCCAGCAGAACGTTTTAACGCATGTGTTGCGTCGACCAGTTGAATTCACCCCGCTTAGCTGCCGTTGGGCCATGTGAATTTCTGAAACGGCCTAATGGCTGCTGTGAGCCCTGAACGGACATTACCAATGTCGACGGATGCGGCGGTATAGCTTAGTCTCTCACGACTTTGAGACGATCCCGAGACAAAATCCCCGTTCCACAATTCAAGTCGGCCTAGAGCAGTGTTCTTGACCTGGGCAGCCCCGCTTGCTCGGCAATCGACGCCAAAGCTGCCAGCTCAGCGGAAGTTTTATCGGACCCATTGCCCTGCCCCACGGCGGCCAAGGCACGGGCCCGCC
>JBPCWM010000235.1:0-6417 GCA_051009515.1 Rhizobiaceae bacterium
CAAATGTGCAGCCAGTCTCGGCATCAATATAGGACATCTGGACATTTCTGCCGAATGCGACTTTGACCGCAGAGGGGTGACTTTGCAGGAAGAAATCGACGTTCCGTTCAAACGGATCGTTTTGCGAATTGAGGCAAGCGAGCCGGTGTCCGAATCCGATCTACAAAGCCTGGCTGCCGAAGTTGCAAAATTCTGCCCTCTGGCCAAGCTGTTTCGGCAGGCCGGTACAGAAATAAATGAAGAATGGACTACCAAATAATTTAATCCGGTTCCTGTGACCTACACGGGGACCTTCAACAGGGAGAGAGAAAAATGTTGAAACGTGTATTTGATAAAACCCGCAGGAGCCTGCTCGTCGGCGCAATCGCGGCCGGGACATCCATGTCCTTTACCGCTGCACCGGTCAGTGCTGCCGAGACAATCAATATGATTGCCATTGATGGTTACCCGGCACGCGCCATGTGGGTGAAAGAGTTTTCAGGCTTCTTCATTCCACGGGTGAATGAGTTGCTGGCCGCCAAGGGCAATTACGAAATCAAGTGGCAGGAAGCTTATGGCGGCGCCATCGTGAAACCCCGCGGTGTGCTGGACGGCATCAAGCTGGGCCTCGGTGATATTGGTATTGTTACGACCATTTTTCACAACTCGAAACTTCCAAGCCAGGGCATTTCAGCCGTGACTCCGTTTATATCGGCTGATGCTCGTGTTGTGGCCAAGGCGGTTGATGAAATCGCCAAGGAATGCCCGCAAATGGCCAAGGAACTGGACGCAGAAAACCAGGTCTATCTAGCGACCGGCGTCGTTCTCGACACATATCAGGTTTTCTCCAAAACTCCGATTAATTCACTGGCAGACCTGCAGGGCAAGAAAGTGGCCGGTGCTGGTTACAACCTGAGGTATCTGGAAGGCATTGAAGGGGCTGCCGGTGTGCGCGGCGGACTGCCAAATTTCTACAACATGCTGCAAACCGGCGTTGTTGATGCTGCAATGTTGTGGCCTGAAGCTGCCAAAACCTTCAAGATTGCTGAAGTTGCCCCTTATATGTTGAAAGCCGATCTGGGAGCAGTGAATTCCAAGACTGTGACGATCAACAAGGATGTTTGGACCAAGCTTCCAGACGAGGTCAAGGAAGTGCTGCAACAGGTTGCCGTAGAATATCGTGATCATGTTGCCGGTGTTGCCATGGACCGAGCCTCTGAATCGCTGGAAGCCTACAAAGCCGGCGGCGGCACAGTCGTAGACCTGTCAGCCGAGGCACGTGCTAGCTGGGCCAAATCCATGCCGAATATCGCAGCCGACTGGGCCAAGAAGCTGGACGGTGCCGGAGCACCCGGTTCCGACATGCTGAAAGCCTACATCGGCAAGCTGAAAGCAGCTGGGCAAACTCCAGTCCGTGACTGGGCCAGCGAACTCTAAGGCAGGCCATTGACTGAGGCGACGAGGAAAGCTCAATACCATGTCTGATATGCTTCACCGTCTCAGCACGCCGTTCATAAGTGTGGCGATCGTATCCAACGCGGTCGGCACGATGGTGATCTTTTTGCTGGTCGCCATCATGAATGTCGACATTATCGCCAGGGGCGTATTCCATGCGCCCCTGCGCGGCGTAGTCGAAATAGTGATCTTTTCGCTTATTCTGATTGTATTTTTGCAATTGCCCGATGTGGTACGCAGCAACCGCCTGACCCGATCAGACGGGTTTCTGGTATTTGTCGGCGGGCACAATCAAAAAGTCGCGTCTATTGCAGCACGCATTATTGATCTTCTGTCCTCGATCTTCATGTTTTTGATCGCATGGACGGTTTGGCCGGAATTCGTGGAATCCATTGAATCCTGCCACTTCATTACTCCGCCGGAATTTGGCGGACAACCAACCGGTGACTTTTTCGCAGACCTTTCAGCGGCCTTTGCCCGTTGTGAGTATTTTGGAACACCTGGTATTTTCACTGCACCCTGGTGGCCTGCCAAACTGGCCATTTTTTTCAGCGTGACACTGTGTGGAATCATTTTCCTGTTCAAGGCTCTCATCGGGTCGCGTGAACCGGTACTGGTCGACGAAAGTGAGAGCCCCGTATGACTCCCGTAGAAATTGGAGCCCTTTCCGTTGTGGCCATCGTCGCCATGGTTTATTTCGGTGTGTATATTCCGGTCGCACTTGGCATGGTCTCGTTCATCTCCATATGGATTATCAGCGGCAAGTCCATTCTGGCGTTCAACTTTCTCAAAGTCGCGGTTTCGGACGGGGTCACGGAATATCCCTTTGCCACGATTCCATTGTTTACGGTGATGGGGCTGCTCGTGTCCCGGGCAGGGCTCGGGACAGACATCTATGCCGTAATGAATCGCGCCTTTCGCGCGGTTACGGGCGGCATTGGCATGGCAACAGTTGGTGCCAATGCGGTCTTCGCAGCGGTCACAGGTTCTTCCATCGCCTCAGCTTCGGTCTTCACCCGAATTGCAGTTCCAGAAATGCGCAAGCTGAACTATAACAAGCGCTTTGCGGTCGGAGTTGTGGCCGGGTCTTCTGTGCTGGGCATGATCATCCCACCCAGCGCCATGCTGATCATCTATTCATTTGTGTCCGAACAATCTGTTGGTGAGATGTTTCTGGCCGGCGTAGTTCCCGGTCTGATCCTGACTGTAGCCTATATAGCCTGGATTTATATTTCCGGCCGCATTCACCCGCCCTATTTAGGGGAATCCATAGACCTTGGCGCAGACGAACCCATGTCGCTCTATGAAGTTCTCGACAAGACAGTGCCGATTGTTGCGCTTATACTCATAGTACTTGGCGGAATTTATACAGGTTGGCTGACACCGGTTGAGGCTGGGGCCGCAGGTGCACTGGCTGCACTCCTGATCGCCGTGCTGCGACGGCGCATGACCTGGGGTGACCTTTGGGAAACCGCCATTGAGACCGGGCATATCACGGCCTCTATCCTGTTCCTGATCACCATGGCCTCTCTCTACAGCCGCATGCTGGGCTATGCGGGCCTGCCCAACGAGTTGAACGAGGTTTTGCAAACCTACAATCTTGGATTTGTGGAGGTCATGATCATTTACGTGATACTGATGCTGTTCCTTGGAACGTTGCTGGATACAGCCTCTATCATATTGATCGTGGTTCCGCTCTTTATTACCCTGGTTGAATCTATGGGAATGAGTCTCGTTTGGTTTGGCATTGTCACGGTGATCGGAGCCGAAATTGGTCTGCTGACACCACCGCTGGGGATTTCATGCTTCGTCATCAAGTCAAGTATTAATGACCCCGATATATCGCTGAAAGATGTCTTTTTCGGTGCTTTTCCATTCGCTGTGATCATGTTGCTGGTTCTGATCCTGATCATCGCCTTTCCGGTGTTGTCCACCGGAATTCTTCGCTAAACACAATCCAGGAGTTACGCCATGCGTACCGTTAACTCAGATACTATCACCAAGGCCTTCCTCGACTATTGCAGCGACGACACGGACCCGCGGTTGAAATTCATTCTCGAGAAACTGGCGCAGCACCTGCATGATTTTGTGCGTGAAACCAACCTGACCCACGATGAGTGGCGCAAAGGGCTGGAACTTCTTTTTGATGCTGGAAAAATTTCCACACCAGAGCGCAACGAATTCATCTTATTTTCCGACGTCCTGGGCCTGTCTTCCCTGGTTGACATGGTCAACTCATCCAAAAACGGAACCCCTTCCAGCGTGCTCGGCCCGTTTCACGTTCTGGGTGCGCCGGATGTTCCGGTGGGAGCTGACCTCAAGGGGGAGAATGAAGGGGTGACCGTTGTCGTTGGTGGTCGGGTGCTGACACCGCAGGGTGAGCCAATTGAAGGCGCCGAACTGGAAATCTGGCAAACCGCTGATAACGGTCTTTATTCCAATCAGGATGAAGCCCAGCCAGAATACAATCTGCGGGCCCACATGACCACGCAGGCTGACGGGCGCTATCTGTTTTCCACGGTGCGGCCTGCTCCCTATACAGTCCCCGATGATGGGCCAGTAGGCGAATTGCTCAATGCAACGGGTCGCCACCCCTGGAGGCCGTCGCATCTCCATTTCATCGTCACGGCCCCCGCACACCGTTCACTTGTCACTGAGGTCTTCCCCAGCGATGATCCCTATCTCGATGAGGACCCGGTATTCGGCGTACGCGAACAATTGGTCATGGAATATCAAAAGCGGGAGTCAATCGAAGATCTGCCAGATGACCTTGAAGCCAAGGACGGGCTGGATGTTCCCTATTACGTCGTTGATTTCGACTTTATCCTGTCGGATGAGACGAGCTAGAACTAACCTTGCTCTCGACTGCCAAGTTTATCTGCGAGAAACTTGCTTGTTCGCTGATAGTGACTGATCAACAGCTTGGCGGCCAGGTCTGCGTCTCTTGCAAGAACCGAGTCACAGATCGCACTATGTTCTTCAGCGACATCACGTGATGGATAGGCCTTACTGCCCGACAACTGCCGATAACGGGTATTCTGATCGTAGAGTTGATTACAAAACTTCATCAAAATGGAGGAACCGCATTCACTGATCAACGTCATGTGGAAAATCTTGTGCTGATCTTCCCATTGTCTGTTGGCGACGAAATGGTCGGACGCTTCAGACCGAGGCATGCGCGAAAGGCGATAATTAGCCAAAACCACTCGCTCTTCCCATTCAGCTGTTCCATTGGCAATGGATTCCCGCAAAGCACGTTCTTCAAGCCAGCAGCGGGTCTTCAGCAGTTCGGAGAATTCTTCAGCACTTACATTGGTTACTCGGAACCCACGTTGATCTATTCGCTCAACGAAATGATCGGAAGTCAGCAGACTCAGCGCCTCGCGTATGGGAGATGTGCCGGCATCATATTTACGACGCAACTCATCAATTTTGAGCTTGCGTCCAGGTTCCAGTGCACCGGAGATAATGTCCTGGCGAAGCCGCATATAAGCGCGGCTGGTCATGGAACCCGAACTCACCGAATCCAGTGAGACGGCAGGTTCGGAAACTGATTCCAATTCAGAAGTCACAATATAAATTCACTTTCTTGATCCCACACGAAGAAACGTCGCCATCACGATCGGTTCGATTATCCAAAGTCTGTCTGGCAGGTCACCGCAATGTTGCAAGATCGTCTCCCCCCTTCTGTATTGCCCAAAAAACCGCCAGCGCCAACTGCACTTTTATTTCAGATTCCGTATTGAGCCCCGCGAAATGGCCCCTATAGTGACGCAGCCACGCTGAGACCTGCAGTTTTATAGATATTTTTGCCGTTTTGCAAAATATATCGTTTTTATTTTCCGCAGAACTCGATATGTATGGGGGAATTGAAATCGTTTTGATGGGAACAGGACATGCGTTTGGTAGCATTTACAGGAGTTGATGGCTCAAGGGTTGGGGTGGTCAAAGACGCAGGTGTTGTGGACCTGACCAATGTAGACACTGCAGCACCTCGTACAATTGCACAGATCATCCGTGAAGACCGAATGGACGAAGTCAAGAGCATCGCTGCAAAGGCCTCGGACGGTGATCTGCTCAACTACGACGAGCTCGACTTTGAAGTACCAATTGCCGATCCAGGCAAGTTGTTGTGCCTTGGACTTAACTACATGGATCATGTTGCCGAAGGGCCGTTCAACAAGCAGGAATTTCCAGCCATCTTTGTGCGCACAGCCACGTCTGTGGTGGCACATAACAAGCCAATCATTCGTCCATTGAATTCCATAACACTGGATTATGAAGCGGAGCTTGCGCTGGTAATTGGCAAAAAATCAAAACATCTAACAGCAGAAAATGCTCTTGATGCTGTGGCCGGATACAGCTGTTTCAATGACGGTTCTGTTCGGGAGTATCAGCGTCACACGGTTCAGTGGACGATGGGCAAAAACTTCGACCAGACGGGCCCCTTCGGTCCTGTATTTGTAACTGCTGACGAATTACCGGACGGTGCAAAGGGTTTGGACATTGCATGCAGGTTGAATGGTGAAACGGTTCAGTCCAGCAACACTGACATGATGATTTTCCCAGTGGTTGAGACGCTGGTATACATTACCGAAGGACTGACGCTGGAACCAGGTGACGTCGTGCTGATGGGAACACCTTCCGGAGTTGGACATGCCCGCACTCCACAACTATGGATGAAGGACGGAGATACAGTGGAAGTTGAAATCGAGGGCATTGGCGTGCTGCGGAATCCGATCAAGGATGACGTTGCCGGTTGATCAGCCGGTACAGTTGCCTGAAACTCCCGCATATTCCGCTTTTGTGCGTTATTCGGCTGGGCCAACCTCAGTCGCGCGGCGACCTTCCCTTGGGCGATGCTGTCAAACGGCTCACCATATTTGGTGGATAGGAATGGGCTCGCTATGGGACTGGTCTCCTATACTCCAGATACGGATAACTGGTGAATGGCCCCTATAGTCGCTAAGGCGAGTTGATTGA
>JBPCWM010000236.1:0-3794 GCA_051009515.1 Rhizobiaceae bacterium
GATGGAACATGGTATGCCCACGCATCGGTTGGATTGTTGCATGTGCGACCAGTCTTGAATCTTCGTCAGGATCTCGGCGTAGCTAAAATGCGTGCGATTGCCGAAGAAGCTTTTGATTTGGTTGCCGCTTACAAAGGCTCCCATTCGGGAGAACATGGCGACGGGATTGTCCGGTCAGAATTCCATGAACGGATGTTTGGCAGCAGAATGGTTCGCAGTTTCGAGCAGGTCAAAGACCGATTCGATCCCGATGCGATACTCAATCCCGGAAAAATTGTGCGCGCGCCCAAGATGGACGAAAGGAGCCTGCTCCGCTGGCCAGTCGATTATCGTCAGGAAAATCCTGAAACCGTATTTGACTGGTCGCAGTGGCCCGGAGGACTGATCGGTGCCACCGAAATGTGCAACAACAATGGCGCGTGCAGGAAGGCCGTTGGCGGGGTTATGTGCCCCTCCTATCGCGTCACGCGCAACGAGCGCGACGTGACCAGAGGCCGAGCAAATTCTTTGCGTCTGGCCTTGACCGGCAGACTTGGGAAAAAGGCTTTGTTCAGCCCAGAAATGGCCGATACAATGCATCTATGTGTGTCATGTAAGGCCTGCAAATCCGAATGCCCGATGTCCGTAGACATGGCAAAAATGAAAATAGAAATACAGCATGCCCGGATTGCCCGGCAGGGACTGTCACTGCGGGACAGAGTGATTGCCAATTTGCCCCGCTATGCCCCTCTGGCGGCACGCATACCATTCCTGTCCAACCTGCCCAGAGCCTTTCCAAAACTGCTTGAACAGGGATTGGGGCTGAGCGCCAAGCGCAAAACGCCAAAGTTTGTAAAGCCCTTTAATCAAACCGGTTCTGGCGAAGTTTTGATTTTCGCCGATACATTCAACCGGCACTTTGAACCGGAAACCTTGTATGCCACGATGCGGGTCATCGAACGTTGTGGATACAGCGTCGGCGTTGTGCAATCGCCCAACGGCAATATCTGCTGCGGCCGCACCTTCCTGTCTGCCGGACTTACCGAGCAGGCGAAAAGCCGAATGTCGACTGCCGCTGATGCTTTTGGCGAAGCATTGAACGCAGGCAAAATCATTGTTGGATTGGAACCATCCTGTGTTCTGACTTTTCGCGACGAGGCGGTAAATCTGCTGTCCGACTGGACCGAGGAAATGGGCCAACGGATTTTGACCTTCGGTGAATTCATGCGCACTGTCCAACCGGGCAATCTGCACTCTATAGGCGACAAGGCGCTGGTCCATGGACATTGTCATCAAAAGGCTTTTGGATGCGCAGACGCCACAATGGAAACTCTTGGGTTTATACCTGGTCTTGTTCCGGACATGATCGAAAGCTCCTGTTGCGGCATGGCCGGGCAGTTCGGATATCAAAAAGAAACTGAAGATGTGTCGCAACAGATGGCGGAGTTGTCGCTGGCTCCGACAATTCGCAAGGCAGCCGAAGATACTCTGTTAGTAGCTGACGGTTTCTCCTGCCGTTGCCAGATCAAAGAGACCACCAATCGCAACGCGATGCACAGCGCCGTTGCGCTGGACCGGGCAATGAGCAAGTCCTAACGGGTTTCAGGAAGCTTTTGGCGGCTTTCTAAATAAACTATCCGTGGCAATCAGAGACAAGCGAGAATGCAAAGGGATAAAACCAAAGGACTAAGCGGGACATCAACTTTCACTCTGGTCAGGTGTCAAACACTGTCATCTGCGGCCAACGCTGAAGAGTTGACAAGCATGTATGTCCTCCAAGAACTGGAGGGCAAGGGTTGCAGTACCAAAGACTATTTGATCGATAGTACGACGCTGTAACCTACCGTTTTCCCGGTGTCGCGGTCGTTGCCCATGAGATAGACCCGAATGGTATAAGTGCCATTTTCAGGCAAATCTGTGGTAGTCGTGTTGCCGTTGACTGATGCATTATAGATGGCAACACCGTCGCTACCAGGAGGCAGAATGTTAAAATAGGCCGTGCCGTGTCCATTGGTGCCGGATACATCCAGCTTGACAGACATTTGTTGTCCGGCTTTGGCATCAAGCCTGTAGTCGAAATACTCATCACCCTTTATCGTGCCATTGACTGTAGCACCATAATTTCCCCGTTCGAACTTCACATCAGCAACCATTTGTGCCATCGCCGATCCGCAGACAACGAAGATTGACATCAAGACCAAGGCAACACGTTTCATCGGAAGTTCCTTTCAAATGGTTGGAAAACTGAGCTTTATTCTACTGAGCAGGTGGGTGGATAAAAACACCGCCAGGTTCGCATTTATTCCCTCACTCCGCGACTGCTCGATGCACAGTTGCGGAGGGCGGTCGTCCAAAATGTTGTCTATAGGTATAACCATCTTGCGCACGGCTCACCAAACTTCATAAGACGGCAATCACTTCACAATCGGAATTGGGCAAAACAATGTTGAAGTTGAACACTGTATCGACGGCAATTCTTGGCGTGGGATATGTAAGCATGTCGCCAGATAGCGCCCAGGCCCGCGATGCGATCAATCAACCAGCCGGTTCAACTGCTGCAAACTGCAGAGCCAACATAACCAATGAGATTGCGCCCATCCAGGCGGCAACAACCCTAAACGCTACCTGGACCCAATCTTGTGTACAACGTTCCTTGATAGAAAGGGCACCAGCGGTCAGCCAGAGTAACCCGATACTCGCTCCAGCATAGGAACCGCCCATGGTGACAATCCGGTCCCGCGTTGGCCCCGGATCGGGTATCGATACTTGCCCGATCAAGAATCCGGCGAGAAAAATCATCACCAGAACCACAGGGATAAGGGGTCTTGGCCAAAGTGCCGCCAAGGCGGAAACAACTACGGCGGAGGCATACAAAAGCCCATCACTATCTTCGATCCACAGGCCACCAACAAGGCTCACCAAAGTGGTGAACAGGAAAACCCCAAAGCTCACCAAAAGACGATTTTGAGCCACGCCAGCGACCAATAACGCAAGTCCAATGATTAAAAGCGCCTGTGGCGGTGTCGAAAACGGATGCAGGAGTCCAACATAAAACCCTTCGATTCCCGGGAACGGACTATGCGCATGGGCAGGTAAAGCCAGGCATAACCATGACGGAATCGCAAACCCTGTTCTGCGGAGCATATTCAGGCGACACCGGTAAGAAAGGCCAAGCCTGCCAGAGAAATCACTCCACCGGCTCCGCGCACCGCAACACGTCCAACGGGCCATTTGACCAGCAAGCCAAAAGCAATTCCGATCAAGTGCAACATCCCCGTCGAAACGACAAAGCCAACAGCATAGGCAAAGGCGTTCACAGTCGAAGGCAATTCGATCCCGTGTGCGTATCCATGGAAAATTGCAAAGGTCCCAACAATGACACTAGCTATCCAAATGGGTGGTCGAACAGCCAGTAAAATCATCAATCCAAGGACAACGGCTGAAAGTGCAATACCGGTTTCAACCGCAGGCACAGGCAGGCCCGCTATTCCAGCAGCGGCACCAACGGCCATGACCAGTGGAAACACGACGGGCAAGATCCAAATGGCGGGAGCACCCAGAAACGCCCCCCAAAGACCAACCGCCACCATGGCTGCGACGTGATCCCATCCCAATATTGGATGAGCAAACCCCGCAATAAAACCACCACCATAGCCACCTCCACTGTGCGCCAATGCTGGAAAAGCAAAGAGCGAAAGAAGAACGGTCAAGATTGCAGTTAGTCTTTTGTGCGGCATGTAAGACCTCCATTTTGCCAATCCGTCAGACCCAGATCACTCAGGCATATTATGAGTTGGTCATTACATATCAACTGG
>JBPCWM010000237.1:0-3646 GCA_051009515.1 Rhizobiaceae bacterium
AATACTCGTAGGAACCATTCGACATCGATGCAGCAAAGCTCATATTGGTCTCGTAGACCGGGACCTTCAAAAACTCGAAAAACGCAATGAGATTAGGGTAGGAAATGGAATTGAAACAGATGAAACCCGTATCCACAGGAACCAGATTCCCATCCAGGTCCATCTCCACAGTGTTTGTGTGACCACCAAGCCGCTCGTCGGCCTCAAACAGCGTGACATTGTGCTTTTTGCCCAACAGCCAAGCTGCGGAGAGGCCCGATATGCCGGAACCGACAACCGCAATTTTCAATGAATGCATTTGGTTTTTCTTTATTTTATTTCGTGCGTTGCGGAATTTACGGTGTGCAGGCAGAAAAGGATTTGTGCAACAGAAGTTTTTTTATCCTCCCGAGGCAAATGGTCTCACTGAACCGACATCATCCAGTTCAGTTCCAGTCGCCAATCCACCATCCGGATAGGTGTCCCGTGCGCTCCGGTTTCAAACATCACGAAACGGATCGGGTATTTGGGGTTCTTTTTCTTGATTTGTTTGTAAAAGTTGCGTTGCTTCGCAGGGTCAAAAACCGGATCCTTGCTGCCATGCCCGATATAGATAGGAATATTTCTCGTAGATCGCTTGATAGTCTGGGATTTCAGGAAATCATCACTCCAATGGGACCCCAATATGAAAAGGCCATCAACCTTCGAAGCTCGGGAGCGCTCATTGGCCAGTCGCCAACACACACCTCCTCCCATGGAGCCACAAGCCACAATCACTTTCGCATTGGGTGACTGGCGTCTGACAACATCAATAAGCGCCGATATATCCGCCGTACCGCGTTGTTTGAAATCAGTGAAATCCGGTGTGAAGAGCGCGCCATTATTGCGTACCATCAGGTTTTGCAGGCGATTGAAATTGCCACCAAATGTCCAGTCATTCACCCCCTGACGTCGATTGCCACCCTTGCCATGTACATAAATAACGGCAATGCCCGTTTGGCGTCCGGGGCGACCAACGGAGAAATACTTCAACGTTCCGTTTGGTGATCGAAAACTACGCACGCCACGTGACCAACGCACACCCTGGTCAACATATCGAAAATGCGCCTTTCTGCGCAAAATCTGGTCACGGCCAACCAGATCCCTGTCCCGGTTATATTCCACAAGCCAGTAAGAGTTGTCCTTGGAAGTTTCCAACACTCGTGGATAGGCAAACAGTTTGTCCTTGAATGGCTGCAGCACAATTTGCCGAGCATTGGCCGGGAGAGAAACTGACATAATCAGCAGAAGAAAAAATATTGTTTTCATTGGTCTATTGAAGCTTTGCGGCTGATGCAGGTGGGGTAATGGCGGCTTTTGCCAGCTTGTTTTCGCGATGTGAAATGAAAGTTGCCGCTCCAACAATAACCGTACCACCGAGAATTACAAACGGGTCAACGGCTTCATCGAACATCAGGATTCCAAGCAGGGATGCCCAGACGAGTTGTAAAAAGGTGATAGGCTGAGTAACCGATATTGGAGCTGCAGCCAGCGCGCGGGTCATGGCATAGTGTCCATAGGTAGCACAGCATGCCGTCATGAACAGCCAGAACAGTTCTTTCATCGTCGGTGTCTGCCATTCCAACAGGGCAAGCGGGAACAGGAACAACGTGCAGAAGAAAGTCAGCAATGCGACAATCGTTCGTGAATCTGTGTTTCCTGTCATACTCTTCGTCATCAAATAGGAAGTTGCAAAAAGAGGTGCTGTTGCCAGTTGAGCCAATTGGCCGATGGAAATCTCATTGAACCCCGGGCGTAAAATGATCAATGCGCCAAATAGTCCCGCCAAAACACCAACTATGCGACGCGTTCGCAAGCGCTCACCAAGAAACAGGGCGGCACCAATTGTGATGAAAATCGGGGTTACGTAGCCAATTGCAGTTACCTCTGCAATCGGAATGCGGGCCATGGCAAAAAACCACAAAGCCACACCAAACGTGTGGAAAAACCCGCGAATGGCGCCATTTCGAATAACGGCGGCCGGTGGCATATCCTTAAGCATGCGCCAAAAGATGGGCAGAAGGATCATAAAGCCCATTGCATAACGGATAAAGGCTGCTTCGGCAGCGGGAAGGCCCGATCCCAGATAGCGGACAATTCCAGTGACCGATACAAACATCAATGTGGACACAATCATCCACAACACCCCCTGAAGCGGCGAACTGGCCAGTTTTCGGGACTGCGAGGGTGACGGCGAGGCCGTGGGCGGTACGGACGACGAACGCCGTGACTCAGGGATACTGTCTTTCATGTCTCCCTATTGGACCCAAACCGGCTATTGGTAAAGCACCGCGACCTCATTTGATCTTTGCGACTGATATGGTGGCAAGGAAGACGACAAACACCCACGGTTTAGGTCGCGCCAAAACGGATTGTTTTGCGCCATGACGCATTTAGCCTCATAGGAGCGGTTGTCGACAGTAAGACAGATGATATCACCGATCTCATGGCGCTTGCCGTAGCGGTCTGTACAATAGCATTCCGGCCATTTGGTCTGTGCAGACTTTTTCTGCTGGGCAACACCAATCTGGGGCAATCCCGCACATCCAATCACCAATGAAAGAAATATGGCTGCAGTTTTCATGTCTCAATCATTAGCACAATGTCGGTAAAAAAGCCAGAAAAACCGATAAGACTATAGTGCAGTTTCATCGACATGTTGGCCTTTGACTGTGCGAGAATTTCCTCGAAATTCTGCGATGATATCGCCCTTTTGATTGACGATGGTCACATCGTAAATGCCCGACCGACCGGCCCGGTATCGCTCTGAAGCGGTAGCTGTCAGCCTGTCACCTTCAAAGGCCGGGGCCACGAAACTGATGGTACAATGCTGTGCCACCGCAAACTGATTATAGGTGTTGCAGGCAAAGGCAAAGCTGCTGTCTGCCAGTGTAAACATTAGGCCTCCATGAGCTATGCGCTGCCCATTTGTCATATCCGCGCGAACAGTCATGGAAAGACATGCAAAGCCAGGTCTGATCTCCTCGATGGCCATACCAAGCCCTTGGCTAGTCTGGTCATTGGACATCATTGATCTGGCGCAGGCATTGGCGAGTTTGTTCGGGTCAGTCATTATCTTGCTTCAAATGTTTTGCTTTTATCAAGTCTACATGACGCTATAGTCCGATCAATCTATTGCGCAAACAGATTGGCTCGCATTTTATGAGTGGTCCCCTTAAAGGTATTCGGGTTGTCGATATGTCGCGGGTGCTGGCAGGCCCCAGCATGACGCAGATCTTCGCTGACCTGGGAGCGGAAGTGATCAAGATCGAGCGCCCGGGTACCGGTGATGACACCCGACATTGGGGTCCGCCGTGGCTCCAAGACAAGGACGGGAATGATACGAAGGAAGCTGGTTACTACCTGTCGACCAATCGCGGAAAACACTCCCTGACTGTAAATGTGTCACATCCTGAAGGTGCCCAAATCGTCAAAGACCTTGCCCGCGAAGCCGACTTCTTTGTTGAAAATTTCAAAGTCGGCGGGCTGGCCAAGCTCGGTCTTGATTATGAGTCCATCAAGGAAATCAATCCACAAATCATCTACCTGTCCATTACGGGGTTTGGCCAAACCGGGCCAGACGCTCCTTTGCCCGGCTACGATTATCTTATTCAGGCGCGTTCAGGAC
>JBPCWM010000238.1:0-8705 GCA_051009515.1 Rhizobiaceae bacterium
GTCTCCATATAAGAAAAAAACATTGCGAGCTTTGAGATAGGCTCAAATACTCAATTTTTTTCTATTATATATTTAATATATATACATTTTGTCAAACGAAATTGCATCTTTATAAGTTTATACCGCAAAAATATTACCATCTCACATAATCTATGCGACGATTAACAACCATGGGTTGCTTTCATGAGGTCAGTTTTACTCGTGTCTGATTTTGTTCGTCGGGTTCGGTATCATTATCTGTGTACTCAAATCCCTTAGCCTATTGAACTTGGGAAGCGTTCCCGTCCATAAATGCAGACTTGGTGAGCATGTTACACAGCATGAAAAATCCACCGAGGCGGGAGAGAGCACGTTGTTTCGAGCATTTATACAAGGTCTGGGCTTGTTTTTGCTTTGGCTTGTGATGTCAGGCGTTTATCAACCACTGATCATTGGGTTTGGGGCGGCATCCTCACTATTGTGTGTTTGGATTATTCATCGCCTTAAGCTCGTGGAACAGCCCGGCATTCTTCAGGAATTACGCATTATTGCAACGATTCGCTACCTGTTCTGGCTAACTGTGGAAATCGGCAAGGCCGATTGGGCGGTTGCCAAGGTTATTCTCGCCAAGACGATGCCTAGTCAACAAAGACTGATTGGCGTGCCAGCGAAACAGAAGGGGGAGCTTGCCAAAGCCCTGTTCGCAAATTCCATTACCATTACACCCGGTACCGTGACTGTAGAAACCGAGGAAGACCAGCTCATCGTTCATGCGTTGACGGACGAGGCTGCTGATCTTGAAGCCCTTTCAGAAATGGATCAGCGGGTCTGCGCTGTTGAAAGGCCAAACGCAGGTAATGCGAGCTGACCATGTTTGCGTTTATTTCCCTTTTGATATTTGTGTGTATGGCGGTGTTGTTGGTACGCCTGTTTGCAGGACCAACCCTTTATGACCGCGTTTTGGCCCTCAATACATTTGGCTCCTGCACCGTGTTGTTGATCGGAACGGTCGGGTTCCTCTTCGGTCGTCCGGACTTTTTGGATATTGCTCTTCTTTACGCCCTGATCAATTTCGTCGGCACGATCGCGGTCTTGAAATTCTTTCGGTATCGCCGGCTGGGCGATGCTGCCGAGGATGATCCTTCGATCATGGCACCTGCGCCGGAACAGGGTGATAAGTCGTGATGTCTATGATCATTGATATATTGTCCTGGGCCAGTTTCATCGTTGGCGGTTTTTTTCTGTTTGTTGGATCCATTGGCATGGTTCGGCTGGTTGATTTCTGGGCAAGGCTTCATGCCGCATCCATTATTGATTCAGCAGGAATTGGTCTGATCATATTGGGGATGATGCTGCAGGGGGGGCTGACCCTGGTAACGGCCAAACTGGCCCTCATTGTATTGTTCCTGTTTATCACTGGCCCAACCGCCTCTCATGCGGTGGCCAATGCAGCCTTTATGTCGGGTTCCCGCCCACATGAGCTGGTTGAAGATGTAACGAATCCTGCGAAAAAACCGTCAGGACGCGGGAAAAGCAAAGGTTCAAAATCCACAACCAAGTCAAGAAAGAAGGCCTGATGGAACTTGCACTTACCCTCTTTCTTTTCATCTCCCTTGTTGCCATTGCCCTGGCCATTGCAGTCGTTAGACAATTGTTTGCGGTCGTCATGTTGTCAGGTGTGTTTAGCCTGCTGTCGGCTGTCCTGTTTGTGGTGATGGATGCCGTTGACGTGGCCTTTACGGAAGCTGCTGTCGGTGCTGGCATTTCCTCTGTGTTGATGCTGGGCACGATCGCACTCACCGCGCGTCACGAGAAAAAACCGGAGTCCTTTTCAATAGTTCCGCTTGCGGTGGTCCTGCTTACCGGAGGTGTGTTGATCTACGGCACACTGGATATGCCCAACTTCGGGGCACCCGATGCGCCGGTTCAGCTTCACGTGGGGCCTGATTATATCAAGAACACGCCCGAAGATATTGACGTTCCCAATATCGTAACGGCTGTGCTTGCCAGCTATCGCGGATTTGACACGCTTGGAGAAACGACCGTGGTCTTCACCGCTGGTCTTGGTGTCATCCTTTTACTTAGCGGACTTGGTCGTAGCCCAAGACGACGAAAGAAGGGAGACAATTGATGGATCATCATCTCATTCTTCGAGTCGTAACCCGAATTCTTGTCGCACCCATCTTGCTCTACGGACTCTACGTACAGTTTCACGGAGATTTTGGACCAGGTGGAGGATTTCAAGCCGGGGTCATTTTTGCCGTCGGCTTCATTCTTTACGGCATCGTATTCAGCTTGAAGGACTTGCGCCGTATTTTCCCCGACTATGTGGTCCATCGGCTGGTTGCCCTAGGCGTTATGATCTATGCGGGAACTGGAGCGGTCAACATGGCGCTGGGCGGCAATTTCCTCGACTACAACGTGCTCGCCGATGTCGGTTATAAAGGGCAACACTGGGGTATCATTGCAGTGGAACTGGGTGTCGGCGTCTCGGTCTTCGGTGTCATGATGGCAATCTATTATGCGTTCGCTGGACGACCGCCCTCACTGGACGACAAGGACTGGTAGGGCGATGAACGCGGATTTCAGCCTCGCATTTGTACTTGGGCATATGAACTACTGGTTGTTCGTCATCCTGATGATGACCGGGCTCTACATCGTTGTTGCCAAGGGCAATTTATTGAAAAAAATCGTCGGCCTGAATGTCTTTCAGGTCGCTGTGTTCATGCTCTATATCTCAATGGGCAAGATTTCGGGTGGCACCGCTCCAATCGCCACAGGTGACCCTACCGAGGTCTACTCAAATCCCCTGCCCCATGTTCTGATCCTCACAGCCATCGTGGTCGGCATTGCTACCACTTCGCTTGGGCTGGCGCTCATCGTTCGCATCAATGAGTCCTACGGAACAATAGAAGAAGACGAGGTTCTGGAACAGGACGAAGAAATGGGAGACGCGGAAATTGCCGCTCTTGACCTGACGAAAGCGGGCAAACAATGATTTGGCTGGTTGAAAACCATGCTGCAGTGCTTGTGGTTTTGATTCCGCTGATCGCTGCACCGCTATGCATGCTGTTTGGTAATCGCAGCATTGCCTTTTACCTGAGTCTGCTGGCTTCCTTATGCTCATTCTTGCTGGCGGTCTATCTGGTTTTCCTTGTGAAAGACGGCACTGTCCTGTCCTATCATATTGGAGGTTGGGCTCCACCGCTGGGTATTGAGTATCGCGTTGATGCCGCCAATGCCCTTGTGGTTCTGATTGTTGCTGCAATCAGTCTGGTCACCTTGCCCTATGCCCGAACCAGTATTCAGGCTGAAATAGCAGAAAAGCACCACACCCTGTTTTATGCCTGCTTCATGCTGTGCTTTTGCGGCTTGCTTGGTGTGACCATTACCGGTGATGCGTTCAATGTATTTGTGTTCCTGGAGATCTCATCGCTCTCCACATATGTGCTGGTCGCTTTGGGAGCAGAGAAAGATCGCAGAGCGCTTTCGGCGGCTTATGACTATTTGATCCTTGGTACAATTGGAGCCACGTTCTTTGTCATTGGCCTTGGCCTGATCTATATGGCGACCGGCACACTGAACATGGTGGATCTTTCCGAACGTCTGGCCAGTATGGAAAGCAACCGAACAGTGCGTTCTGCCTTTGCCTTCATCATAATTGGCATGGGTCTGAAGCTGGCCATCTACCCGCTACATCGCTGGCTTCCCGGCGCCTACACCTTTGCACCTTCGGCCGTATCGGCATTTCTTGCTGCGACCGCCACAAAAGTAGCTATCTATGTGGTTTTGCGCTTCATGTTTTCGGTATTCTCAAAAGAATTCGGCTTTGAGCAGGACACACTCACTTACATCATGTTCCCATTTGCCCTGATAGCCATGTTCGTGGCCTCCATGATTGCTGTTTATCAGGTCAACGTGAAGCGGTTGCTGGCCTATTCGAGTGTTGCCCAGATTGGATATATGCTGCTCGGCATCGCATTGTTCAGTGTGACGGGGCTTAGCGCCACTTTGGTCCACTTGTTCAACCACGCAGTGACCAAAGGAGCCTTGTTCCTGGCTGTTGGTGCGATTGTCTATCGCATCGGGTCGCCACTTTTGCCGAACATGGCCGGGCTTGGCAAGAAAATGCCCTGGACCAGCGCCGCCATCGTAGCAGGAGGATTGAGCCTGATCGGCATTCCTGGAACGGTAGGGTTCGTCTCCAAATGGCTCCTGTTGCAGGCCGCGCTTGAACACGGATACTGGCCCATTTCCCTGATGATAGTGCTATCGTCCCTTATCGCTATCATTTATGTCTGGATACTGATCGAGACGCTGTACTTAAAACCAGTTACTGAAGGTATCGAAGCAAGCGAGGCGCCCATCTCCCTGCTGCTTCCAACCTGGATTCTTGTCTTGGCCAGTTTGTGGTTTGGCTTTAACGCGGAATTCACCGTGGAACTGACCAATACTGCCGCGGAGGGTCTGTTCAACGGGCGCTTTGGCATGGACGCCACGATCATGGGTGCGGAGGGTCGTCAATGACACCGCAAGCCATGATATATGCATCCCTTGCGCTGCCGTTGCTGGCGTGCCTTGCCTGCATTCTATTTGCCCGTCAGGATAATTTACGTGATGGCATAACCCTGATCGGAGCCATTGCCCTGTTTGCAACGGTGGTGTCGATATTCCAGTCCTATCAGGCAGGAGTGGCATTCGAAGCTACCCCGTGGTCCTTCCTGCCGGGCATTGAGATTTCGTTCAAAATCGAACCGCTGGGTCTGGTATTTGCGCTGGTGGCTTCCTCGTTGTGGATCCTCACCCATATCTATGGTGTGGGCTATATGCGCGGTAACAGGGAAAAGAAACACGCGCGTTTCTTTGCCTGCTTCGCCTTTGCCATTTTTGCAACCATTGGCATTGCCTTTGCCGGAAATCTCCTCACCCTGTTCCTGTTCTACGAACTGCTTACTGTGTCGACCTATCCGCTGGTAGCGCACAAGGAAACGGAAGAGGCCAAGGCAGGCGCACGCACTTATCTCGGCATTCTCATGGGTACCAGCATCGTCTTCCTGCTGACAGCCATTGTGTGGACCTATGTCATTACTGGAAGAATGGACTTTGCGGCAGGCGGCATTCTTGCCGGAGAAACCACCCCGGGCTTCCTGGCGTTATTACTGGCCTTGTTCGCATTTGGCATAGGTAAGGCAGCACTCATGCCGTTCCATCGCTGGCTCCCGGCTGCCATGGTTGCCCCTACGCCCGTCAGCGCCCTGCTCCACGCTGTTGCAGTTGTGAAAGCAGGCGTATTTTCAATGTTGAAAATTGGTGTCTATGTCTTTGGTCTGGAAAACCTTGCTGCAACAGGAGCGTCCACGTGGCTCATGTGGCTGGCAGCTTTCTCAATACTGGCAGCTTCCGTTATCGCCATGCAGCAGGACAATTTGAAACGACGCCTCGCCTATTCAACCGTCAGTCAATTGTCTTACATCACCCTTGGCGTGGCGCTTGCTTCTTCCATGGGAGCACTGGGCGGTGGCCTTCATATCGTCACTCACGCCTTTGGCAAGATCACACTGTTCATGTGCGCCGGAGCCATTTATGTGGCCACCCACAAGACCGAGATCAGTCAGATGCGCGGTCTTGGGAGGGCCATGCCTTTCACATTTATCGCATTCGGCATTGGCGCATTGAGTATTATAGGCCTGCCACCACTGGCCGGCTCATGGAGTAAATGGCTGCTGATGGTGGGTGCCGCCGAGGCCGACCAACTGATCATGATCAGTGTACTCATGTTGAGCTCGGCTTTAAATGTGGCCTATCTGTTGCCAATTTTTGGACGTGGCTTTTTTGACGGCACCGCCACCAACACGGACACGCAAGGCGACTGGCGCTCTCAGATAAAAGAGGCCCCGCTGTTCTGTGTGCTGCCACCATGCATCACTGCTATTGGGTGTCTGGTGCTGTTCTTTTATGCAGGTGAAATTGAAGCTTTTCTTGCCCCCATTGTTTCGGGAGGGTCGTGACAATGGTTGACAAGTCAGATCAAAACATCACACGAATCGGTAAACTGTTAACCCGGCTTGAAAACCCGGACACGATCATGAGCATGATCATCGGGCTAGGGATATTTTGTTTCCTGCTTTTGATTGCCGACTTCTTTCATCTGCGCCATGGAAAATTTGCTTTTGAAGACACGTTTGGATTCTATTGTGCATTTGGTTTTGCTGCTTTCGCGTTCATCATCTTCTCTACCAAATTGTTGAAAAAACTGTTGGGCCGCAAAGAAAGCTATTATGCGCCCAATGTCGTTGACGCCGAGGATTATCCGCCTGGCGAGCTTGAGGTGAAGGAGCATGGTGATGCCTGAACTCCTTGCGCCCTATTTCGAATCACCGGTCTATCTCTATGTTGTCGGCGCCGTGCTGCTGGCGTTAGCACCGAAGGGCGTGGTGCGCGCCCTGCTCACTTTGATCATTCCAATTCTGAGCGCCTATGTGATCTGGACTGCAGCACCAGGACTGCATGGTGTAACCACTCTTGCGGGGTTGGAAATCACCCTGTACCGTGTCGACAAACTGTCCACCATCTTCGGATTGATCTTTTCCCTCGCAGCCCTGCTTGGGGCAATATATGCCCTGCATGTCAAGGACAGTGTCCAGCAGATCGCCACTCTGCTCTATGCAGGAACAGCCATTGGGGCGGTGTTTGCCGGTGATTTGATATCCCTTTTTGTTTATTGGGAAGGCACTGCTTTGGCTTCAGTGTTCCTGATTTGGGCGCGACGCACCGAAGGCGCCTATGCAACCGGCATGCGCTATCTGGTTATCCAGATCGGATCTGGAGTGATCCTTATTGCAGGCATTGCGATGCATTATAACGCAACGGGTTCAATCGCCTTTGACCGCCTGACCGGCGGCGGTCCTGAGACCTGGAATCTCGGGGTCTGGTTTATCTTCTTTGCCTTCGGCATAAAGTGCGCGTTTCCATTGCTTCATAACTGGCTGCAGGATTCCTATCCAGCAGCAACCATCACGGGGACAGTTGCTCTTTCAGCCTTCACTACAAAAATGTCGGTTTATTGCCTGGCCCGCGCTTTTCCAGGAACGGAAATGCTTATTTATATCGGTGCGATCATGACCCTGTTTCCGATCTTCTTTGCGGAAATTGAAAATGATCTGCGCCGCGTGCTGGCCTATTCACTCAACAACCAGCTTGGTTTCATGGTTGTGGGTGTCGGAGTCGGAACCGAACTGGCACTGAACGGTACGGCCGCCCACGCCTTTTGTCACATTCTCTACAAGGCCTTGTTGTTCATGTCAGTGGGTGCTGTCATGTACAGAACCGGCACGTCGAAAGCTTCTGAACTGGGCGGACTTTATCGAACCATGCCCTACACGATGATTTTCTGTATCGTGGGGGCTGCTTCGATTTCGGCCTTTCCGCTATTTTCGGGCTTTGTATCAAAATCACTGATCCTTGATGCAGCAGCGGAAAATCAATATCCGTGGGTTTGGGCAGCGCTGGTGTTTGCTTCGGCAGGTGTCTTGAGTCACTCCGGCATCAAAATTCCCTATTTTACCTTCTTCTCTCATGACAGCGGCAAACGGCCCAAGGAAGCACCCGCCCATATGCTGCTTGCCATGGGCCTGACTGCTTTCGCCTGTATATTCATTGGTGTCTTTCCCTCAACTCTCTATGCATTGCTGCCCTATGAGGTGAATTACCAGCCCTACACAGCGGCACATATCCTGGCACAGCTGCAGCTGCTTTTCTTTGCCCTGTTCGCCTTTGCCCTCTTGATGCGTTATGGTTTTTTCCCTGACGAAAACCGTTCGATAAATCTCGACACAGACTGGTTCTATCGCAAACTGGCGCCTGGGGTGCTCTGGCTTGTTGCATCGCTGGTTCGCACCGTATGGGGCGAACTGGCGCGGGGAGCCAATCTGACGTTGAAATTCGGGCAGAACGCACTTCACGGACTTTATGGCCATGGTGGTCGGCTGGAACGGGTTCAACCAACCGGTGCCATGGTGCTTTGGCTGGCGATCTTGCTGGGTGCTGCATTAGCAGTGAATCTGGTCAGTATTCTGTGATCACCCCAGTCTTGTTATTGGCTGTCACTGCGCCTAACTGGTGAAAGTGAACAGGGAGCAATGACAATGGCAAAAGTGGACAAGACCGAGGCCCAGTGGAGGCAGGAACTTACACCGGTACAATATTATGTCCTGCGTGAAGAGGGTACAGAGCGTGCATTCACCAGTCCGTTGAATGATGAAAAACGCGATGGTGCATTTGTTTGTGCCGGATGCGGCAAACATCTGTTTGATGCCAAGACAAAGTTTGATTCCGGAACTGGCTGGCCAAGCTTCTATGCACCCATGGATGACGATGCCGTCAGCGAGCATGTAGATCGCAAACTGTTCATGAAGCGCACCGAGGTCCGCTGCGCCGATTGTGACGGGCACCTCGGCCATGTCTTTCCCGATGGCCCGGCGCCCACAGGCCTGCGTTACTGCATGAATGGAGCAGCGCTGCAGTTTGAGGCAGACGACCATCCAGAAGAGGTTAAATAAGTGGCATTTGATCTGACAAAGCTGGCTGCTCCGGTAGCCAGCAAAATTAGCTCGCGCACAACCCACCATGGAAAAACGCTGAGCGACGACTACGCCTGGATCCGAGCAGAAAACTGGCAGGACGTGATGCGCGATCCCGATGCGTTGCCACAGGATATTCGTTCCTAC